>JAGNPC010000219.1 GCA_017989795.1 Paludibacter sp.
CAATGTGATCCAAGAAATCATCATGATTACCACGCACATAAATCACTTTCGTATTGTAGTTTTCCATCATTTTCATAATAATCTTAAACAGATCGGTATGTTCTTTTTTCCACCTATTGCGTCCGCCTTTTTGCAGTTGCCAACCATCAATTATGTCGCCATTAAGGATAAGTGTTTCGCAATTTACAGTGCGTAAAAATTCGGCTAACTGGGTTGTTTTTGAATGTTCTGTTCCAAGATGAACATCCGAAATAACAATGGTTGGAAAGTATTTTTGTTGATTCATAATTTCTATATTTAAATGTGCTAGCAACTAATGTTACGATTTTATAGTTGCGCTTAATAGTTGCGTTTATAATGCAAAATAGCAAGTATGATATTTCAACAACAAAACAAATGAATGAAGAACACGCTACAACGGAACATCGACATACTTTTGTAACAGTCGCTACACACCCTGTTTACGGTTTTGTAATAGCTATTAATTTTTTAACATCCTATATTTTTTAAATGGCATTTGCAGTATATTTGTAGAGCTATTTAAAACCTAATTATTTACCATTTAAAAAAAACACATTATGAACAAGTTATTCAGCATACTTGCACTATTGCTAATAAGCATAGGCACTTTTTCGCAAAATTCAAAAATCATTCAAAGCGAAGGGATTTATTTTACCGATGCCACCCAAACCAAATTGTACACTGGCGACTACAAAGAGTTTTACCCAAGTGGAGCACTTAAACTCGAAATGAGTATAAAAAACGGCAAACCGCAAGGAGCGTACATTGTGTATTTCGAAAATGGCAAACCTAACGAAGTACGTGCCTACAAAAATGGCGAATTTCATGGCTTATGGCGCACATACAATGAAGCTGGAATGCTTATTGCGGAAGCTAACTATTTAAACAATCAAAAGCATGGCACTTGGCATGTGTGGGACGACTCGGGCATTATGCGTTATGAAATGCAATATAAAAATGGCACAAAATCGGGCACCTGGTACATGTGGGACGAGAAAGGCAAGCTAACATCAGAGAAAAGTTATTGATAATCAAAACCCAAGAATATTTTTTGTAATACTATTTTAATCAGCTTGTATACCTATCGTAATGTAATTGTAACAACTTGTGCCTTACTTTGCATCATACAAATTAAACATCGATTTTTATACAATTCATTAAAATAAAACGTTATGAAAAAGCTATTTACCATTGCCATTCTTTTCACTTTTATCGCAGTATTATCAGCTAAAGAAACAGCATCACCCGAAGCCAAAGCAGCAGTAGCTAGCGAAATTGTGTCGACAAAAAAAATCTCAGGCGTATTGCTCGATAAAGCAACAAAAGAAAATCTTGCTGGAGCTGTAATTACTGTAAATGGTCAAAAAGTATATTCCGATTTGGATGGTAAGTTTGAAATATCAAACATCAACAATGCTAAACTTCTGATAAAAGTAAATATGATTTCGTACGAATCGAGCGTAGTTGAAATAGATCCATCTAACATGTCGAACTTAAGCATTGAGCTAAGTCAACGATAATAAACTTAAAACCCCAAAAAAAAGAGTGATATCAATTCGATATCACTCTTTTTTTTGGTTTTGAAAAAACCTGTTAGTACTGTTTCGTTTTATGAAAAGCTTGTCGTTTATCTCCATTTGCTAAATAGATAGTTCCGCAGCTCTCAAAACCCATTTTTAAAAAGATAGATTGCATCACAACATTATCGTAGTGCGTATCGACACGTATATTTTGACATTTCTCAAAACACCAATCCATACAAAACACGCCCATTCCTTTTTGTTTTCCATTTGTAGCAAGCCGATGAACCACACCATAAGGCAGATCATTCAGCCATTCGCCATTTTCGATATACGAATAAGTAGAGTCAACGCCAATAAAGAAGCAAAAAGTAGCGAGCAAGTCCCCATCATCGTTCACGCAAACATAACTTTGCTTTAATCGAATATCCTCGAGCAATAACTCGCGCGAAGGATACCCACCAGTCCATTGTTGATAATTTCCGGTAGCACGCATAATGCCGCGTGCAAAATCAAAGATGGGCATTATTGCCTCCAAATCGGCAGGTGTAGTTGGTCGAATATGCATGATGCGATTATTATTGATTAAACTGCGTTCACAAAAAATTCTAACAGCGCACTTTCACAATCACTTTTTTAATTTTACCAGCAACAATGCCTGGCTGATGACCATCTTCTGGAAAGAATATGGCAAATTCCAATGGCTTAATATTGAGCATTACGGTGGCCTTATCAGCAAAGAAAGTAAGATCCTTTGCTTCGTCGTAAGCCTGTGTAATGGTTTCCAAATCGGCTGCAGCTTTCCAGCCCATTTGCTCGGTAGTACTTACAGGTACTTGTATATCAATAAAGTTATTGTGCGTTTCCATACGCGCCACCTCTTCGGTCTTGCCGTCAACTTCTACCACATTCACTACTAAATCGGCACCATCAAGTTCAATTTTGCCTAATGCCAATTGCTCCAAATCGGTTGTAGTTAAAAATTCGAACGCTTTTTCAAAACGTGGATGCAAAGATGTGTATCGTGCGGAATTACTCAGCTTGTCTAAAATCATTGGTATATTATTTATATTTTAAAAAAATCACATTACTTCATCAACCGTATAATTTAAAAAACGATTCAAAGGATAGGCAGCTTTGCATACTTCGATGGCTTGATCCATAAAATCGGGTGCACTTAAAACATCAGCAGGAAGTTTTTTTTCTACCAAATAATGTTTGAGTTTCAACAATTCGGCTTCCTCAAAATCTTTTGGAAAACCAGTTGGTACTTTTTTAAGTTTACCATCTTCATAGAAAGTTGAAAAGTTTGCACGAAACGAATCAGCTTGCCTTATTTCATTCAATTCCTCGATGTTATCGTACACACTTTGGCGCAATGCCTTGAGTAAGGGTGGCTCCGGACACCACACACCTGCACCAATAAAACTTGCAGCAGGGTCGAGGTGCAAATAATACCCTCCACGTTGACTTTTACGCCCACCAGCCGATGCTATAAATACACCAAAATGTGTTTTATAGGGCGTTTTATCGTGCGAGAAACGCGCATCTCTATAAATTCGGAAAATGCACTCCGAAGCTTGAACTGTTTTTATATCTTCGTCAAATTCGGAAATTCGTAGGATAAGTTCGGTACTTATCTTTTCAAATTCCTTTTTAACCGTTTCGTACCAAGCTTTATTCTCGGCAAACCACTCGCGATTGTTATTTTCGGATAAAGCGGTTAGAAACTTTAAAATTTCGGCTACAGGCATGCTATTTCTATTTTTAAATTATGAGAATACAAATATATAGCAAAAAACAATAAATAGCCTCAAGCCTTAGCTATTTTTAAAAGTGATTAAAATAATTGGCAAATTTTCATTACTTTTGCAATTCAATTTAAGCACTGTAAAGCTTAAACTTCAAAAGCATTCAAACTTTTAAATATCAACTCATTATATATCAGTAATGAAAAACAAAATTATAGATCTTGTTCAGGAAATAGAGCAACTCGTTGCTTCGAATCACGACGAAATGGAGGCGCTCCGAATTAAATACCTAAGTAAAAAAGGCTTGGTGTCGGAACTTTTCAACGACTTTAGAAACGTTGCCAACGAAGAAAAACGTGAAGTAGGACAATTACTTAACGACCTTAAAAACAAAGCGCAAGATAAAATCAACGAACTAAAGGATTCCTTTGCTTCACAAGCCTCGGATGCCCCAAAGTTGGATCTTACCCGTACGGCCGACCCGATTAAAGTAGGTACTCGCCATCCGCTTTCGTTGACAAAAAACGAGATTATTGATATTTTTTCGCGCATTGGCTTTACCATTGCCGAAGGCCCAGAAATAGAAGACGACTGGCATGTGTTTGGCGCACTTAATTTTCCGCCGGAGCACCCAGCTCGCGACATGCAAGACACTTTCTTTATTGAGCAAAACCCTGATGTTTTATTGCGCACACATACTTCTTCGGTACAATCGCGTGTAATGGCCAATCAAAAGCCACCTATCCGCATGTTGTTTCCTGGTCGCGTGTACCGCAACGAGGCTATCTCGTATCGTGCTCACTGTTTCTTCCATCAGGTTGAGGGTCTTTACATCGACAAAAACGTATCGTTTGCCGACCTCAAACAAGCATTGATGTATTTTGCAAAAGAGATGTTTGGCGAACATACCGAAATTCGTTTACGTCCATCTTACTTCCCATTTACGGAACCTAGCGCCGAAATGGATATCTCGTGTAATATATGCGGTGGCAAAGGCTGTCCGTTTTGTAAACACACCGGCTGGGTAGAGATTTTAGGCTGTGGTATGGTTGACCCTAACGTACTCGAAAACTGTGGTATCGACTCGAAAGTATACTCTGGCTATGCATTTGGTATGGG
>JAGNPC010000002.1 GCA_017989795.1 Paludibacter sp.
AATTCAACATTAGGCTTTTCGCATGTTATCTTCGAGTTTACTAATCACATCGATAGTTATTTCGTATAAATTGCCCATTTCTTGTTGGCCAGTCATTGGAGCATACCGTGCAAATTCGCAAGTGTTCAAGATGTCGATAATGGATTTTACCAAATTCGTTTCTATTCCTCGCCTTTCCAATTCATCCGTCACATTTTCTTTTGTTAATGCCGATACGGGTATCGAAAGTTTATCGCTCAAGTAGTTCCAAAGAGCTTTCATTACTTCTTCGTAGAATAATTCTTTTTTGCCTTCGGCTAATAGTTTAGCAGCAAGTTTCAAGCGTTTTTGAGCCATTTTATTGGCCTTTTTATTTCGCATGAAACTTACGTTTGAGTTTTGTACAGCTTGTTTTCTGAATATTAAAAACAAGAATAAACTAATAGCAAGCGGTAAGATATAACCAAGCCAGGATAAGCTAGTGCCAAAAAATGGTGCTTGTTCTTTTGTTAACTTTATTTTTCCAGTTGAAATGTAGCGAATATCAGAACCTAACTGTTTTACATCTTCTTTGGTTACATACGAACTTAGAACAGGTGAGTTTTCGCCAGATCCTTTTTGTATGTTTAGTGTATAAGCAGTGGTTCGCAATGTTTTATATGTTTTACTATTGCTATCAAAATAGGCTATTTCGGCCGAAGGTATTTGAAATTCACCTGCATGACGTGGAATAAACATGTATTCAATAATTTTCGAGCCTGAAATACCAGTAGCTGTAGTTTTAAAATTGTTCGAAACTTTAGGGTCGTAGAGCTCAAATCCCGAAGGAAATTGGATTGCTGGATTTTGTATGAGTTTCATATTTCCACTACCCGAAATAACGACTTTGAGCGTGATAGCTTCGTTTGTTTTAAATGTTTGGGTTGATAAATTCGAAGTCATTGATAAGCTACCAACCGTACCATTAAAGTTTGCAGGTTTGTTGGCTGGTAATGGGTTTACACGCACGATGGCAGGAGCTGCCGTAAGTGTTTTTTGAACATTAGAATAGGAGTCAAAGAAATCGTCGAAAATACTTCGTACCTGTTGACGGTTTTCAACACGAATTACGGCATCAAAAACGGCTTTATCAATTTTGAGCTCGCCAGCTTGTTGAGGATAAAGTAATACTTGATAAAGTGTTACCACACCATAATTTTTTCCGTTAAAATTCTCGTACGAAAACTGTTTGTTTTGCGATAACTCAATTTCATTTTTCATAAATCCCTTGAAATCGGGCATTTTACGATTGGCGCATTGAACTACATCCAATAGCGTGTAGAGTTTATAAGTGACTAATACTGGCTCTTGTTCATAAACCTGGCTTTTGGATACATGCGCCTTAATAAAAACGTTTTCGTTGGATATAGCGTGCCCATTTGCGTTACTTTTTGATTCACCTTTGCCAGGTTTTGTATTGGATTTGCTTTCATCGTCGGCAGGTAACACTTTAATTGATAGGCCGTTCGAATTGTATTTTTTGCCATCTACAACTATGCTAGCCGAAGGAATTGTAAATGTTCCTACTTTAAGTCCCTGTAAAGTATAGGTATAGGTTACAGCTACCGACGATGAAGTTTTTCCGTTTACTATTTGATAACTTGAGCTTCGCGATTCGAAAGGTCCAGCCAATACTTCAAAATTATTAAAATCTGAAGTTCGCAAATCCTTACCACTTGCATTTACAGTATACGATAACTGAAATGGACGATCGAGAATTACCGATGATGGAGCCGAAGCCGAAAACTTTACAGGCTCTTGAGCTTGTAATAGCCATGTACTTAGCGAAAATAAACTAATTAATATATGCTTTAATCTCATACTTTTGTAAAAGTTAGATGAAGTTTTAGTTCTTTAATGTAATAATTCTTTGAAAAGATGGTGGCTACTATATTATCTAAACACGATAAATCATAATTACCAATCTTTCTCAGCACTTTTTTTAGCTCTAACAGGTTGTTTTTTTGTTTTTTCCATCGTGTTTTTTTCATCTTGCATCAAAGCATCTAATATCTGCTGAGCATTTTGTTTCGACATTTTGGGCTGTTGCGGTTGCGGTTGCGGCTGTTGTTGTTGCTGCTGCTTTTCCTTCTCCTTTTCCTGATCCTTCTTATCGTCTTTTTTATCTTTATTCTGTTGTTGTTTTTTTAGCATCATTTGTGCATAAGCAAGGTTGTAACGTGTTTCATCATCTTTGGGGTTCATCTTTAACGCCATTTTATATGCGTTTATGCTTTCGTCATACTTCTTTTCAGCCAGTAGGGCATTTCCAGCATTATGAAATACTGCCGCCATCTTCTCTTTGTTATCCGATTGTAACGCGGCAGCATTTTTAAATTGTTCAAAGGCTTCACTGTTTTTACCTTGTTTAAAAAGGGCGTTGCCAAGGTTGTAATTTGCTTCAAACGATTTTGGATTTTTCTGTAGCCCTTTGCGATATGCCACTTCAGCATCTACATACTTTTCAGATTTGTAGAGTTTATTCCCTTCGCGCACATTCGACGATTCTTCCTGTGCAATAAGGTTACCAACCCCAAAGAGCATTATAAGTAGTAATCCATTAATTTTCATATACATCATCCTTGTTAGTTCAGTTTCTCTTTGTAAATTATACTGTTTTACTCTGAAATTTTTCTTTTATATTAAATAGCTTGATTTTACTCAACCTTTTATTTTGGCGATCAAAAATAAAGGTGTCGAGCAATAATAAAAGTAGTGCAATTAATGCAAATGATTGAAATTGTTCGTTGTAATCAGAAAATGTCTGCGTGTTGACTTCCGATTTTGCCATCTTTTCCAATTCGTTGTTTACTACTTTATATGCCGAACTTGTATTGTCCGCCCTAACATAGACACCACCACCTGCAAGGGCTATGTCCTTGCACATCGTTTCATTTAACTTAGAAACAACTACATTTCCGTCTTTGTCCTTACGAAAACTCATGGTGCCTTCAATCGGTATCGGTGCGCCTTCGGGTTTTCCCATTCCAATTACATGTAATATAATTCCTTTTTCTTTTGCCAATTTGGCTGCTCCTATGGCATCGTCTTCGTGATTTTCACCATCGGTTATTAGTATTATCGATCTGCTAATTGGGTTTTTCTCTTTCATTTCGCCAAACGATTTGATACACATATCAACCGCCGTGCCGATAGCCGTACCTTGGCGTGGCACTAAGTTTGGACTAATGCTACTCATAAACATTTTGGCCGATACATAATCCACTGTTATTGGAAGTTGTGTGTAAGCATCGCCAGCAAAAACGACCAATCCTACTTTATCTTCGGTCATATTGTCGATTAGTTTTGACAATACTTGTTTCGAATTATCTAGTCGACTAGGCTGTACGTCCTGCGCCATCATCGAATTCGAAACATCAAGTGCAATCATTACTTCTATTCCTTTGCGTTTGTCTTTTTCAACTTTAGTGCCAAATTGCGGTTGAGCCATTACTAAAATGACTAATGCAATAGCAATAAGTTGTAAGTAGAACTTCACTTGAGGGCGAATGAATGATATATTTGGCATTAGCTCTGCAATTAACTCAGGATTACCAAAAAGCTTTATTTTTTTTCGACGCTGAATTTGTGAATACACAAATAATCCTATTAATACTGGTATCAATAGGAATAAGAAAAGATATTCTGGGTGTGCAAATCGGAACATAAGTTGAATTTACGATTTATTCATTATCAATTACGGAATCTTACGAAGTATTGTGTTGCGTATTAATACTTCGGCAAAAACAAAAATAAAAGCGAGCAATGCAAAAAGATAAAACTCTTCGTTTTTCTTGCTAAATTCTTTTACGTTGATTTTTGTTTTTTCAAGCTTGTCAATTTCTTGATAAATACTACGAAGCTTGTTGTTGTTGGTTGCTCTAAAATAGTTACCACCGGTCATGGCTGCAATTTCTTGCAATGATTTTTCGTCAAATTCCGAATCCATTTGCTGGTATTGAATGCCGAGTGGTGTTTGAACTGGGATATTTACTTTTCCGTAAGATCCTACGCCAATTGCATACACGCGTATACCAAAGCTTTTTGCTATTTCGGCAGCTGTAATGGGGGCTATATCACCTCTGTTATTCGATCCATCGGTAAGCAGTATCACAACTTTCGATTTGGATTTACTATCTTTAATACGATTCACAGCATTTGCAAGCCCTAATCCAATAGCTGTTCCATCCTCAATCATCCCATAATCAACCCCTTTAAATAAGTTTACCAATACAGCATGATCCGTAGTTAAAGGGCATTGCGTAAAGCTTTCGCCAGCGAATACGATGAGACCAATATTATCGTTCGGGCGCGAAAGTATAAACTCACTAGCTACATCTTTTGATGCTTGAAGTCGGTTTGGCTTTAAGTCCTCGGCCATCATTGTACCCGAAATATCAAGCGCAAGCATAATATCTATACCTTCGGTGTTCTCGGTGCGCCAAGAGTTCGAAGCTTGAGGTCGTGCAAGGGCTAGCACAAGCATAAGTATGGCTAAAGTACGCAATACAAATGGGACGTGAATTAGCCTTATTTTTGTACTTTTACGAAACTGCTGTATGTTGCGATGCGACGATATTTGTAAGCTGGCATCCGATTTATACATTTCTTTCAAATACCAATATATAACGGGTATAAGAAGTAGCAGTAAAAATAAATATTCTGGATTGTTAAATGTCATTCTTCTAAAACTAAAAATTTCTATATCTAGTAAATAACTACACCGCAACCTCTTTCAAATTTTGAGGTGCTGTTGTCTCTTCCTGCTCTTCGTTGATTTTTGTTTCGTTTACAAACAAATAGGCATTTGCTAAACTTAGTTCATGCTCATCAGGAGTTGCTTCCCATTTTGCAAATTTCACCAAATCTGCTAGTTTGAGTATTTGAATTAATGCTGAATATGCTTTTTTATTCTCAAACTTTAAATGATTTAAATGCTCAATTATTTCTTCGGACGTCATTTCCATGCAAGGTAAATCATATATCCGTTCAATATAAACACGGAGCGTGTCGGTAATTTCAGTATGAAACTCTTTGGTTCGGTTTTGTTGCCAAGCCTTTTCGTTTTTTATTTTATCGAGTTTACTTATAGCCACCACCGATGCAGGTAAAAGCAGTTCAGGAGATATATTATCCGTAGATTTCTTCTTAAAATATTTCTTGTAGAAATAATGTGTTAATATACTTGCAATAATTAGAAGCAAGATTATTAGTGCAATACGAGCAATAGCTTTCCAGTTGCGTTTGGGCTCCATTACGTTTTTTATGTCGGCAATCTGTGCAGTGGCAGTGTCAATTTGAAATGGTTGTACCACCTTAAGCGATAGTGATTTGGTCCAAACGGTATCACCGTTGAATACAAAAGGGTAGGGGGGGATGTAATATAACGAATCCTCGAATGAGGTAATTACATAACGTTGTTTTATAAGTACGTTTCCATTATCAGCAACCGATGTGTCTGATCTTAAAGGCTCAACTATTTCAATTCCACGAAGTAATGTGTCCGAAAATAATGGGCAGATAACCTTGTTTCCAGGTAGCTGATTAATTTCAAATGTTAATGCAGTTTGGCCTCCAATGGCAATTACACTTGAATCTATCTGTGCTGTAACCGACAGATTTTGAGCTTGCAAACTGCAAACTGAAATAAATATTAATGCTATAAATAAAAATGCTGATTTGCGCATAAAAGTTTTTTAATTTTCAATCGTTAATCACAAATTGCTAATTATCAATTACTAATTGAATCAGGCTCTCATTTTGAAAAGCTTCATTAGTGAGCGAACATAGTCATCGGAAGTGCTCATTGATACAAAATCAACGCCAGTACGTGTAAATACCTTTTTTAAAGATAACTGATTTTCGCCCCAACTGTGTTTGTACGATGTTCTTAATCGCTTATCAGATGTGTCTACCCAAACACGTTCGCCAGTCTCAGCATCTTTAAGCTTTACCAACCCTACATCAGGTAACTCTGTTTCGCGAATGTCATACACCTGAAGTGCAACCACGTCATGTTTACGATTCGAAATTAATAATTCTTTTTCAAAATCGGCATCGATAAAATCTGAAATTATAAAAGCCGTGGAGCTTTTCTTAATTGCATTGGTAAAATACTTCAAAGCCTGACCAATGTTAGTAAGGTTACTTTCGGGTTTGAAATTTATTAGCTCACGTATGATATGGAGCACATGCTTACGTCCTTTTTTAGGTGGAATAAATTTTTCAATTTTATCCGAAAAGAAAATAACACCAATCTTGTCGTTGTTCTGAATGGTCGAAAAAGCAATTGTAGCCGCAGTTTCGGTAATGATATCACGTTTCATTTGCGAAACTGTTCCAAAATTCCTACTGCCCGAAACGTCTATCATCAACACAACAGTGAGCTCACGTTCTTCTTCAAATACTTTAATGTAAGGATGGCCAAAACGCGCAGTTACATTCCAGTCGATTGAACGGATATCATCGCCATACTGATACTCGCGTACTTCGGCAAAGGTCATTCCTCTACCTTTAAATGCCGAATGGTATTCGCCAGCAAAGATGTTTTTCGACAAACCACGTGTCTTAATTTCTATCTTTCGTACTTTTTTTAAAATCTCGCTTGTTTCCACTTTTTTCAAATAAGTATCGTTGAACAAATAAGCAAAATAGCTTCAAATTCCAGTAGATATGAAGCTTGTATTGTTACTTAAATTCTTGTAGTTTTTTTGAGGGTATTCCCAATCAATAATTCCGTTTACGGTAATTCTTAATTTTTCGAAGATTCGATTTATCGGGACTGCAATTTCTTACTTCTCACCTCTCACCTCTTACCTCTTACTCCTAACCGTCCACAGCAAACTTCTTTACGGCACTTCTACTGTGTTTAAAATTTCGGTGATAATTTCGTCTGATGTCAAATTATTTGCCTCGGCCTCGTAGCTTAAGCCAATACGATGACGAAGAACATCGTAACAAACTGCGCGAATATCTTCGGGGATTACATAACCACGACGTTTAATGAACGCGTATGCACGTGCTGCAAGGGCTAAATTGATGGATGCACGAGGTGAAGCTCCAAACGAAATCATATCTTTCAAGCTTTCTAAGCCGTAATCCTGAGGGAAACGTGTTGCAAATACAATATCTACAATGTAACGTTCTATTTTTTCATCAATATAAACTTGACGAACGATATCGCGAGCAGCAATAATATCTTTTGGTGTTAAAATCGGATTTACAACCGGTTTTTCTTTTTTTAAATTCTGGCGAATAATTAATCGTTCTTCTTCTTTTTTTGGATATTTAATAATTACCTTAAGCATAAAACGGTCAACTTGTGCTTCGGGTAATGCATAAGTACCTTCTTGTTCAATAGGGTTTTGTGTAGCCATTACCAAAAATGGTTCCTCGAGTTTGTAGGTGTTTTCTCCAATTGTTACTTGGCGTTCTTGCATGGCTTCAAGTAAGGCACTTTGAACTTTAGCTGGAGCACGGTTTATTTCGTCGGCCAATACCAAATTTGAAAAAATAGGGCCTTTTTTAATGCTGAATTTTTCTTCTTTTTGGCTGTAAATCATGGTGCCAATCACATCGGCTGGCAATAAATCTGGAGTGAATTGAATACGACTGAAATCACATTTTATTAAGTCAGATAATGTTTTAATTGCAAGAGTTTTAGCAAGTCCAGGAACACCCTCGAGTAATATGTGTCCATCGGATAATAAACCTATCAACAAGGATTCTACAAGGTGTTTTTGTCCTACAATTACCTTGTCCATTCCCATCACCAACGCATCAACAAAAGCACTTTGCTTTTCTATTTTTTCGTTAAGTTCTCTAATATCAATAATTTGATCCATATTAAGTACTTTAATGTATTACATTTTATATTTGCAGAACAAAAATAGCGATTATTGATGTGTTAAAATACTGATTTAATAACTATTAACCTGAATTTAGATTATTAATACAATAGTCTCATTATCGACTCTTTTTGATGCCCTATTTAAGTATAAAGTACATAAAAAAGAGGCTGTATTTTTGGTACATCCTCTCTTAATTGATTGCTTATTTCTGTCATTTATTTTTTGCCTACGTATAAGTCGTGAAGTTCACGCACTTTTTGAAGGCATTTGGGGTTTTTCTTGTCAATGATACGTGGATCAACTTTGGGTACTTTTACCACAGTTCCTGGTGTTATACGATCAGGATGTACGATGTTGTCGCGATTGGCTTCGTAAATGTATACCCAAAATTCGCGTTTACCGTAGTACTGTTGCGATACAGTTGTAAGTCTTGTACCTTCAGAAATGGTTTCTTCACCTATGAACACAGTATAGTTTCTGCGATTTTTGAATGCAATATCAAAACTGTCTGGTGCTTCAACTACTTTTTGTTCAGTAACTTCTTGTGATGTTGAATCTTCTGTTTCCAAGATAGTATCTGTATGAACTGAGTCGTTTGCTACTGCTTTCGGTGTAGTATTTGTTTTTTGAGGTGTAGATGCTTCCTTTTTATCGCTAAAGTCAAACCAACCCTTTACATTAGACCAGTATTTATCAGCTGTATCTCTGTTCTCCTCTGAAAGTAGCGTGTATTTAAACCAGCAGCTAAAGCACGACGAGCCTGCATAAGCAATGTATATGCCTCCAGTTATTAATCCAAGCAGTAAAATCAACACTAGTAGAAATTTCAGTCCTTTACGTTTTTTCTTAGTTTTTCCGAGTATAAATGGGGAACTAACAGCTTCTTTTAGCTCGGTGTTGCTTGGTTGATATGAAAGTTGTGGAATCTGCTCATAAAGAGGTGAATATGCGGGCTCTTCCGATTTAGACTCTTTTTTATAAGCAATTTCTTCTTCTTGTGTGTGTTGTTCTAGTTTCTGAGTATCTTCAATATTTTCATTGTTTTCAAAAACTTCTGTTTCTTCAACTACTTCAATTGTTTCAACAACTTCATTTTTTTCTTCTCGGTCGATTATTTGCTCCTCTACTTTGTCTATTTCAGTAAGCTCAATTTGCGCTTCTTCAACTAAATTAGCGTCTTCAACAAGTGTTGGCGCAGTAGCTGTTTCTTCTACAAACGATGCTTGTATTTCAATCAATTCTTCCGTTAGATTAATTTCTTCAATGGCTTCTTCTTTGTCTGTTTCCTCAGTTTCCTCAGTATCCTCAGTTTCTTCAATATTAGGAACAGTTTCAGGTTCCTCGTCAATTAGAATGAGTTCATAATCAGGTATTTCGTAATCTCTAACTTTGGGTTGTGGAGCTTTTTCTTTTATTGATAATGCATTTATTTCCGATAAAAGACCTTTGATTTCGAATGCCTGTTCACTTAAGTTTCGCAATCCTTCGGTAACTTCTGGAATTACTTGTGATGCTTCTGGTTGACTTGATTCGGATTGACCTGATGATTCGTCAAGTTCTACAGCGTCTAAATGTGAATATGGTTCATTAATGGCATCTTTTAGCTCTATCTCAGGTGTAAAAGTAACTTTGTTATACCCATCTAATATAATTACTTCGCCAGTTTGAACGTTTACACTTTTGCGTGGTTCATTCCACTGCATCTTAAAAGTCCCTAAATTTTTAATTTTTACAGGCTCTCCATTTAATAGTGTTTCTTCTATTTCGGCAAATAACGACTTTAGAAACTCTTCGGCCACGCGTTTACTAACCGATAGGCTAGCAGCAACCTGATCTGTCATTTCTTGTGATGATATTTTATCCTTACTCATAGCTCTTTGTTATTAAGTTTTTCTTTCAGAATATTACTTTGTTTGAAGTTAACTACTAATTTTGGTGGAATAAGTGTGCGCTTTTGAGTTGCTGGATGCACCGAAAGACGCTCTTCCTTTTTACGTACCTCAAAACTACCAAAGCTCTGAATGCCAATTGACTTGCCATTAATTAGCTGCTCTTTCATAGCTTGCGTAGTAGCTTCTAGCAAGGCTTCAATTTCCAATTTTGGTAAATTGCATCTTAATGTCAGTTTTGCAATTAACTCTTTATGATTCATATCTATTGAATTAGCAATTTATTTAATTGGCGTATAAGTCAAAATCAGTGGCATCTGTAATGTTGGCCATGTAAAATTCACCGATAGTAACATTGGGTGTATTAACCGGAATAAGTACTTCAGGATCTACTTCGGGCGAATCAAATTCTGTTCGTCCTACATAATTCTCTCCTTCAATTCGGTCAATCATTACTTTTAATGTTTCACCAATTTTATGTTGATTAATCTCCGAAGATATTTTTTGTTGAAGCGCCATGATTTCGTTCAAACGCTCTTGTTTTGTTTCCTCAGGTATATCATCCTCGTAAGCTTCGTATGCATGAGTACCTTCTTCATTCGAATAAGTGAATGCTCCCATACGTTCAAACTTTGCAAATGTAAGAAATTCTTTTAACTCCTCAATATCTTGCTCTGTTTCACCCGGATGACCTACAAGCATTGTTGTGCGTAAATGTATTCCTGGTACTTCATCACGAATACGTTTTATTAATGTGTAGGTTTGTTCTTTTGTGATTTTTCTACGCATTTTTGATAGCATATTATCGCTAATGTGTTGAAGTGCAATGTCTAAGTACTTACATACATTATCGCGTTCACGCATAACACGTAATAAATCGTATGGAAATTGTGTAGGGTATGCATAATGAAGGCGAATCCATTCTACACCAGGAATATCCGAAATGCGTTCTACCAGTTCGGGAAGCTTTAATTCTTTGTATTTGTCTAATCCGTATGAAGATAAATCCTGTGCAATGAAATGAAATTCCTTAACGCCTTGTGCTACAAGGTTTCTTACTTCGTTCTCTAGGTCTTCGATAGGACGGGAACGGTGTTTGCCTGTAATTAAGGGTATAGCACAATAAGAGCACATGCGGTTACATCCTTCCGATATTTTCAGGTAAGCATAATGACTCGGAGTTGTAAGTGTGCGCTCTAATTTTAAGTCGGCTCTATATTCTTGGCCTAAATCGGTTAGAATATTGGTGTAATTAAATTTGCCGTAAAATTTATCTACTTCAGGTATTTCTGCTTGTAAGTCTTTTAAATAGCGTTCAGATAAGCAGCCCATTACAAATAACTTATCTGTTTTATTTTTCTTCTTATGATTTGCAAATTGAAGGATTGTATTGATACTCTCTTCTTTTGCATCTCCAATAAAACCGCATGTGTTAATAATCACAATTTCACCATCAGGCTTTTCTGCATCGTGACGCACTTTATAGCCCAATGCATCAAACTGACGCATGAGTTGTTCTGAATCAACAAGGTTTTTTGAACAACCTAAGGTGATTACATCAACGGTTCCTTTTGTATCTTTTGTTTTTTTCAATTCTAAATCGTACTAATATGTTTCTAAAATAGTTGGGTTTTAAAGCCTCAAAATTATTCTTTAGCTAAAAAGAGACTCTACAAATTCTTTGCGGTTAAACACCTGTAAGTGTTCCATACCTTCGCCCAATCCAATGTATTTAACGGGTATTTTAAATTGATCAGATATGCCAATTACAACACCGCCTTTTGCTGTACCGTCGAGTTTTGTTATCGCCAGCGCATTTACATCAGTTGCCAACGTAAATTGTTTTGCTTGTTCAAATGCATTTTGACCTGTTGACCCATCGAGCACTAAAAGTATTTCGTGAGGAGCATCAGGTACTATCTTTTGCATGACGTTTTTAATCTTGGTAAGTTCATTCATCAGGTTTACCTTGTTGTGCAAGCGACCAGCCGTGTCAATAATCACCACATCGGCATTGTTCGCTTTGGCCGAGGATAATGTATCAAAAGCTACCGAAGCAGGATCGGCGCCCATTTTTTGTTTAATCACAGGTACGCCTACGCGTTCGCCCCATATAACAAGTTGCTCAACGGCGGCTGCTCTAAAGGTATCGGCTGCACCTAAATACACTTTTTTGCCAGCTTTGGTGAATTGGTGTGCTAGCTTGCCTATAGTGGTTGTTTTGCCTACACCATTTACACCTACAACCATAATTACATAGGGCGTAGTTGGTAGTTTGCTCTCAAAATCAACCGAGAGATCTGAATTGTTTTCGGCTAATAAGGAAGCTATTTCTTCTTTTAAAATGCTGTTAAGTTCCGAGGTATTTATGTATTTATCTTGCGAAACGCGTTTCTCAATTCGTTGGATGATGCGAAGAGTGGTTTCTACGCCTACATCGGAGGTTATTAATACCTCTTCTAGATTATCGAGAACTTCATCGTCGACTTTAGACTTGCCTGCAATGGCACGTGATATTTTAGAAAAAACGCTTTCTTTTGTTTTTGATAAACCCTGATCAAGTGTTTCCTTTTTATCTTTGCTGAAAAAACTAAATAAACCCATTTGCTATTTTTGAAATATTGTTCTGTTTTGAAATTTATTCTTACAAAGTTAGTTTATTTTTCTGAGTTGACATAAAAAAAACCTCTCATTTAATTTAAATGAGAGGTTTTTTTTGTATCTAAGTATAAGTTTGGAATTATTTGGTGAAATAATCTTTTACTTTGTCATTGTGTACAATTTCTTCCTGAAACATATATGCGCCGGTTTTAGGTGATTTCACCATTTTAATAACCTTAGCATACGCACGTCCTTCTCCGCTCTGGAGAGATGCAACCGCTTTTTTTGCCATGATTCAAATATTATTTAATTTCTTTGTGTACCGTTACTTTTTTCAATATTGGGTTGTATTTTTTCAACTCCATACGCGCAGGGGTGTTTTTTCTGTTTTTCATCGTGATATAACGCGATGTACCCGGCATGCCGCTTTCTTTATGCTCTGTGCACTCCAAAATTACTTGGATACGTGCTTCTTTTGATTTTTTAGCCATGATGTATTCTCCTGATTATGCGTATAAATAACCTTTATCAGCAGCTTTTTTGATGGCTGCATCTAATCCAACTTTGTTAATGGTGCGTATACCCGACGCCGATAGTTTAAGGCTAATCCAAGTATCTTGTTCTACCCAATAGAATTTTTTGGTAAACAAGTTCACATCAAACGTTCTTTTTGTACGACGTTTTGAATGCGATACGTTGTTTCCTACCATTGCTTTTTTTCCGGTAATCTGACAAATTTTTGACATTTCAGTATATCTTATTTTTATGTATTATATTTTTTCTCAAAAACAGTGCGCAAAATTACAGTTTTTTTTCTGAACATACAAGTGTTTGTCTCTTTTATTTGCATCTATTTTTCATAAAACATCTAAAAAAATCATATTGCGCACGTGTTAAGTATGTTACCTCAGTTTTTCTAATAGTTCAAGAAGTGCTGCTTGTGTTGCTCTTTCAATATTTTGTGCTCTTTCTTTGCCGAATTGGTAAAGTTTACTTGTTGTGCCGTTTTTATCACTAGTAGCTATCCATACTGATCCTATTGGTTTTTCAGCAGTCCCACCTGTTGGGCCTGCTATGCCCGATGTTGCTACGGCATAATCGGCTTTTAGTAGTTGGCGTGCTTTTTGGGCCATTTGCTCCACAACTTCTTTGCTTACAGCACCATACTTTTCGATATCAATATTTGGAATGCCTAAAATATCACTTTTTATTTTGTTTGAATAGGCAATTATTGAACCATTAAAATAGGCAGAACTACCGGCAATTTCTGTTATTTTATGAGCAATATTTCCTCCAGTGCAGCTTTCTGCAGTAGATAGTGTAAGTCCATTTTTAGCTAAAATTAGCCCAATTTCTTCCTCTATTGTTTTATTGCCTTCAATAATAATGGCTTCGCCTAGTATGGTTTTTAACTGACTTATTTGTTGCTCAATTTCATTTTTTAGCGTAGATTCATTGTTGCTACTAGCACTTAAGCGTAGTTTAATTATACTATATGTGGGTAAATAAGCCAGATGAATATGTGCAGGTAATGCATTTTCCCAATCGGCTATTTTAAGTGCCAATGCTGACTCTGGATAGCCTTTTACTATTACCGTTTTATGTACTATTGCAGGTGAACTGAATTTTTCTTGAAGTCGATATATTACCTCATTTTGCATGGCATTTTTCATTTCATGCGGCACTCCAGGCATTGATACAATTATTTTGTTGTTCTTTTCAAACCACGTAATTGGTGCTGTGCCAACTGGGTTCATAATGACAGTGCAGTTTTCGGGTACCATTGCTTGTGCGTAGGTTAGTTCGTTTAAAGCACTTTGTCGGTTTGCAAGTAGTTGTTCTATGTTGGTTAATACGTTTTGACTGAAAATGAGTTTCGTGTCAAAATATTTACATAGTGTTTGTTTGGTGATGTCGTCCTTTGTTGGTCCAATGCCGCCCGTAACAAGAACCACGTCGGCTCTTGTTAGTGCGCTGTCGAGTGAATCAATTATATGCTGTTCGTCATCGTGAATAGATGTTATTTGTGCTATTTCAAAGCCTGCTTTATTGAGCTCTACGGCCATCCAGGCTGAGTTCGTGTCTACTATCTGTCCAATCAGAATTTCATCGCCAATAGTGATTATTTCCACTGATACTTTTTTATTTTCAATCATAGTAGTTTTTTTTAATTGTTATCTATTGCTTTTGCTTAATTCTTCGGCTGCAATTTCAACCTGATTGTACCAATCGGTGCCAAATTTGCGAATTAGTGGTTCTTTTAGAAATTGATATACTGGAACTTTCAATTTGCCACCGAGTTTTCGTGCACATCCGCAAATGTGCCAACGGTGGTAGTTGACTGCTGTGAAATCATCAAATCTTTTTGTTCTCACAGGGTATAAATGGCACGAAATAGGCTTGTAGAAATTGGTTTTCCCCTCTCTGAATGCTTTTTCGAGTACGCATTTACAGGTTTCCATTTCGTCGTAATATGTAAATACACATTCAGCTCCATTTACAATTGAAATGGCTAAATCGCCTTCGCGGTCTGTATAAGAGATGCCTTTTTCTTCGATTACTCTTTTTGATTCTTCTGATAAATCATCCCACACAATAGCCAATAAGTTTTCTATTGTTTCCACTTCTTCTTTTAAAACAGGTGCTCCCTCATCGCCTTCAATGCAGCATGCTCCTTTACAAATTGCAAGGTCACATACAAAACGTTCTTCGAGAAGATCTAAGCTAATTATCGTGTCGTTTATTTGTAGCATTTTTGTGTTTGATTGTTGATGTAATACGAACTAATTGTGGTAGAAAATTTTTAGTTGTTCTTTAAAGAAGGCAATCCCCAGTGGTATTTTACGGCTAGAAATCGCATACTTATTACTGATAGTGCCGATACAACTTGTGCTATTTCGGTGTTTGAATGTATTATTGAAATACAAAAGAAATACATTAATCCGCCAAATACACAGGCTAGTGCGTAGATATCTTTTCTGAATATGAGTGGTTCTTCATTGATGATAATGTCTCGAATTATACCCCCCACTGAACCTGTAATCATACCCATAACAATGGTTGTCCAGAGTGGGAATCCTGCATTGATTGTTCGTTCAATTCCTACTACAACAAACAAGCCGAGTCCAATGGTGTCGAAAATAAAAAAAGCATTGTTGAACACCTTCATTCGGCTGCCGGCTATGATTACGGCAACAAGGGCTATGGCTGAAATAATGAAGTAGGAGGGTTGCTGCATCCAAAATGGGGTTACGCCGAGTAGAATGTCACGTGTGGTGCCGCCACCAATAGCTGTAACTAGGCCTACTACGTATGCGCCAAACCAATCGAAGTTTTTACTCGATGCTAGCCGTATACCACTTATTGCAAAAGCAAAAGTGCCAGCGTAATCAACTATATTTATAAAATTCATTGGAGTATAAAAAAAGCGTATCAAAATAGTATTCTGATACGCTTCTATATTTTTTGCTGAATATTATTTCTGCGGAGCTGGTTGTTCTTTAGCTGCTTCTGGGTTTTCGCCAAATCCAGGAGCTACTACGCCAGGTTCTGCTTGTTTTGCATTTTGATATTGCTCTTTGATTTCAGAGTCGTTGTTCGAAACGTCTTTTTTGTTTACGGCAACAGTTGCAACCGAAAAAACTATAACAAAAACAACAAGTATCCATGTTCCTTTTTCAAGGAAATCGGTTGTTTTGCGAACGCCCATTATTTGATTTGATGAAGAGAAGCCTGCTGATAAGCCACCACCTTTTGAGTTTTGTACTAGTACAAGCAATATCAACAACACCGAAGCCAAAACGATAAGAATTGTAAAAAGAGTGTACATATTTATGTTTATTTTTTTGTGTTTACGAGTATTTTTTCCAAAAATCTAATTTGGTCTGCAAAGTAAATACTTTTTTTTGGATAAATCAAATTTAATTCTCTCAATATTACTAATGCTTCGCTATATTTTTTATCCTGTATCAACTTTTTTGCAAATTCCTCTGTATATTTATTTTGTTCAGTACTGTATGTTGTTTTGTTATCAAAATAGTCGGGGGTAGCTAGTCGAATTACTTTAGGTGATTCTTGTTCTTCTTTTTTAATTGGTGTATGTTGTATGGTTTGCCGTGCAGCTTTAAGGCGCTCAGCAAGGCTTTTGAGCGATTGTTTTGCATCACCACCTACTGCTTCTACTTTTTCAATCATCTCAAAGTAGTTGCCCGAGCGCGTATTGTCACGACTGAATTTTTGCGGTTCGGCCAATTTAGCTCGTTCTGGATGCAGTAAAAAGTACAGCTGCTTGCTGTTTCCTGCGTATAAATGCGCTTTTTTTAAGTAAAAGCTCTGCTGTAGGTCATTATTTTCATGCATAGCTTTTGCTAAAAGTAAATGTGCTGGAGCAAAATATGGATATTGCTCTGTCATCTCTTTTAGCTCCGGAATGAGATCAGTTGATATTTCATTTGGGAGTGTTAATAGCGATAGGAATTTTTCTTTAGTCATTTTTACCACTTAGCTACTGTTTCGTTGTAAACATTATCAACAATATTCTCTATTATTTTTGTTGATAAATCTTCCTGTATGGTTGTAAATAAGGTAGATGTGTCAAATGTTTCGAAAGCTGAGTATTTTTTTTCAAAATCGTCAGTAGGATTTTTTTTGTTTGTAAATCGAACATTAATTGTAACGGTTAGTTTTGACTTTGAAGCATAGGCATCAGCTCCAATAGCCATTGGAGTGAGTGAGTATTCTACAATTTCTCCTTCAATTTGCATGTCTCCGTTTCTTTTTAGGACTTGTAAACGTGTATTCCGTGTGTAAATATCGCGTAGTTTTTCCGAAAATTGTGAGGCAAAAGGTGGGTGTACAAGCTCGGCGCTATTAGAAAAGTCTGCTATCGAAATAGTTTTTGTTTTTGTATAATCAATGGATGCTCCGTTGAACTTATACGAAATTGTACAGCCAGCCAATGCAATGGTTGTTGTAAGTAATAGCATTAATAACTTGATGTTTATACTATGTATATTCGTTTTCTTCATTTTTTTTTATCTAAAACCAAATCCCATTTTTCTCCAATTCCTAAATCCTTCAAGTCTTCAAGTCTTCAAATTTTCAAATCTTATTTCTTGTCTGTCCCTTGTAACTATCTATTCAATACCATATTCTTTGATTTTACGATACAAGGTTCGTTCCGATATTTGTAACTCTTCGGCAGCCATTTTTCGTTTTCCGCGGTGTTTGTCGAGGGTTTGTTTAATCATCTGACGTTCCATCTCGTCGAGCGTTAAAGGCTGTGTTGTAGTCTCAATCTCTTGATACTCTTCGGCAATCTCATATTCGTCGCTATTATCAGTGTTGTTCGTAAAACTTGTTTCGCGCTGAATTTTATCAGTAAAAATATCAACAGGTGCAGTTGGTTTATACATATTCTCAGCATGGGTTAAGTACGAAGCATTGAATTGATTCTCGGCAGTCGATACCACGGGCTGTTGTCCATTCATTAAGTCATGTACAATTTTCTTTAAATCGTTCATGTCTTTTTTCATGTCGAATAATACTTGATATAGTATTTCGCGTTCGCTGTTAAATGATTTATTGTCATTACCATTTCTTGAAAATAAAGCTGGCATTCGCTCGGCTTCGTTTTCGGGTAGATAATTTCGTAAAGTTTGTGCGCCAATCTCACGCTGTTGTTCAATGACAGAAATTTGCTCTGTTATATTTTTAAGCTGACGAATATTTCCGTTCCAATAATAGTTCATTAATAGTCGCTTTGCATCATCGTTGAGACGTACGGGCGGCATGCGATATTTTTCGGCAAAATCGGATGCAAACTTTCTGAATAAGAGTGCAATATCTTCTTTTCGGTCGCGCAGAGGTGGTACGCTAATTGGTACGGTGTTTAAACGATAGAATAAATCTTCGCGAAAACGACCATCACGCGTTGCTTGGCTCATGTTCAGATTTGTGGCAGCTACCACGCGTACATTTGTTTTTAGCGTTTTTGAGGAGCCTACTTTAATAAATTCGCCTGTTTCGAGTACGCGTAAAAGACGTACTTGTGTTGATAAGGGTAGCTCACCTACTTCATCGAGGAATATTGTTCCACCATCGGCAACTTCAAAATAGCCTTTACGGTCGGCAGTGGCACCTGTAAAAGAGCCTTTTTCGTGCCCAAATAATTCCGAATCGATTGTTCCTTCGGGTATTGCGCCACAATTCACGGCAATGTATGGCCCGTGTTTGCGATGACTGTAAGTATGAATTATTTGTGGAAAATTTTCTTTACCTACTCCACTTTCGCCGGTAATGAGCACCGATAGGTCGGTTGGCGCTACTTGCATGGCAATGTCAATAGCTCGTGCAAGTAATTCAGAGTTGCCTATAATGCCAAAGCGCTGTTTTACAGCTTGAATTTCAGTGTTTTGCATTTTATCTTTATGGATTGTACTGTAATTTTGACAGACGACTGACAAAAGTAGTAAAAAAAATTATTGTTTTAATTTAAATAAAATAAAAAAAGCCTTTGGTTCAATACCAAAGGCTTTTAGAGCACTAATTTTGTTTGTTTGATTAAAACCAACGTACAAAACAGAAATCTTGACGGTGTGGCAAGTCTTCGTTTTTAGGGAACATACGGAATGCGTATTTAAATGTTCCTGCACGATAAAGTTTGTAGTCAAGACCAAAATGTAATTTTGAACCTTCAACTTTTAGTAATTCCAGTTCGTCTACTTCAGCAAGCATGGTCTTGTTGGTATCGTCAGTGTATGTTACAACCAATTCTACACCAATACCTTTATCATTCAGTCCATGAATGTCAATAACAACATTTATTTTGTAATTTTCAGCTACTTGTGGGTTGTGAATAAGTTTCTCTGGAATTTCTACACTTTCAATTGTAATCGAATCCCATGCTTGAGCAACTTTTTCTTTCCATGCAGCTATTTCAATTGCTTTTTTGTAGTTGTTATCTTTTAAGATGTTTGAACGGCTTGCCAATTTGGTATAGAATTTTTCGATATAATCGTCAATCATGCGCTTCGTTGTATAGCGAGGCGTAATTTGAGCTATCGAATTTTTAATGTATTGAACCCAATCAGGAGAATATCCTTTGGTGTTTTTGGCAAAATACAATGGTACTATCTCGTTCTCAAGCATGCTGTAAATTGTTGCTGCATCCAACTGATCTTGATGCTCCTGATTTTCGTAGGTTTTCTTTTCGGTTAGTGCCCAGCCTGCGCCTTTTACATAACCTTCGAGCCACCAGCCATCAAGTACCGAGAAGTTTAATACACCGTTCATTTGTGCTTTTTCGCCCGATGTACCTGATGCTTCTAACGGGCGAGTTGGCGTATTTAACCAAATATCTACACCCGAAATTAAACGTTTTGCCAAGCGCATGTCGTAGTTTTCGAGGAAAATTATTTTGCCAAGGAACTGAGGCATACGCGATATTTCTACAATTCGTTTAATCAATCCTTGACCACCACCATCGGCAGGGTGTGCTTTTCCAGTAAATAAGAACTGAACAGGGCAGTTAGGGTTGTTCACGATACGGTCAAGTCTCTCCAAGTCGGTGAAAAGTAGATGAGCACGTTTGTAGGTTGCAAAACGACGACCAAAACCAATAATCAATGCATTAGGGTTGATAGTTTCTAATATCGACATGATGCGTGATGGGTCACCTTGATTTTTCATCCAGCTTTCGCTAAATTGTACTTTGATGAAGTCAACTAAGCATTTTTTCATGTGCATGCGAGTGTCCCAAATAACTTCATCTGGAATGTCGTATACTTTTTTCCAAATCTTCATGTTCGACTGATCCGAGTAGAATGTTTCGTCGAAATATTTCTCGTAAACTGCTTTCCATTCAGAGGCAGTCCATGTTGGAAGGTGTACACCGTTGGTTACATAATTAACGTGTAGCTCTTCGGGGAAATAACCTTGCCAAATTGGGTTAAACATTTCTTGGGAAACTTTTCCGTGTAGCCAACTTACGCCATTTACTTCTTGACATGTGTTGCAGGCAAAGGCGCTCATGCTAAATTTTTCGTCACGATTACCTTGGTGTTCGCGGCCCATATCCATTAATTCATCCCACGATATTTGTAATTTTGCTGGATATTCGCGCATGTATTTGCCAAATAAATCTTCGGTAAAGCTATCATGCCCAGCAGGTACTGGTGTGTGTACTGTATATAAAGAGCTTGAGCGTACTACCTCAATAGCTTGTGCATGGGTTAATCCTTTGTCGGCAATTAAATCAGCAAGACGTTGAATGTTGATTAGTGCAGCATGACCTTCGTTACAGTGATATACCTGTTTTTCGATGCCTAATTTCTTTAACGCCAATATACCGCCGATACCAAGCATAATTTCTTGTTTCATACGATTTTCCCAGTCGCCACCGTATAATTGGTGGGTAATCGAACGGTCGTATTCACTATTCATATCGTTGTCGGTATCTAAAAGATATAACGCAATACGTCCTACAGATACTTTCCAAATGTACGCATATACAATGCGATCTGGATAAGGAACTTCTACAACAACAGGATTGTCATTTTCATCTTTTACCTGTTTGATTGGTAAATTATTGAAGTTTTGTGCCTCATACAACGGAATTTGTTGTCCTTCCATTGATAGCGTTTGTGTGAAATAGCCATAACGGTATAAAAACCCGACAGCTGTCAGGTTAATAGCACAATCACTTGCTTCTTTTAAATAGTCGCCAGCGAGTACACCTAAGCCACCCGAATAAATTTTTAGTACCTCGGTTAGGCCGTATTCCATACTGAAATAGGCTACAGAAGGGCGATCTTTGCGAAATGGAGTTGCCATGTAAGCCTGAAACTTATCGTAAATTGTATTTAATTTGGCGATAAATACTTCGTCGTTACCTAAGGCAATAAGCTTTTCGTAGCTTAAAATATTCAGTAGAGATACTGGGTTTGAGTGTGCTTTTGCCCATGATTCTTTGCAGATGGTGCGAAACATACTTTTAGCATCGCTATTCCAAACCCACCAGATGTTTTGAGCAATCTCTTCTAGTTTTTTTAAATTTTCGGGTAAGTTTGACTTAACATTAATTACCTTCCAATTTGGCTCGTTTACGTTGTTTACTTTGATCTTCATAAAAATAATGTTTTATTTCTGAATACTAATATCTTGTGTTATAATTGATGGCCTTTAGTGTGATTATTTACTACTAAGCCTTTTATTTTTGTTTTCGATAGCAATCTGATAAGATTGATTGTAATAACGAATAAAATTTTGCCAGTGTGCATTTTGAGCAATTATAGTTGCTTTCTTGCGTATTTCTGTTGTTTCTTTGGTTGTGGCTTTTGCAAAGCGATAAATCATTTCCGATATTTTTTTTGCAACTTCATATCCATTGTAATCAGAACGATGTATTACGCCTACACCACTTTCAATAGCTGTAACTGAGTCGGATACCCATTGCCCAAAACCAGATAAATCGGTTGTGATGGTTGGTACTGAAAATGCAACACTCTCAAGTGGAGTGTAACCCCATGGTTCATAGTAGGATGGGAAAACTGTTAAGTCTAATCCTATCAATAAATCATAATAACTTTTATTGAATATTCCATCTGTTCCGTCGAGATAGGAAGGTACAAAAATAACTTTCACTCGCTCGTTTTGCATATTGTTAAAGTGAAACCAACGCAATGCAGTTAATATATTGTCGTGCTGAAAATCATGTAGCTCATGTGTCGCTGAGCGGTTATACGAATAAAGTTTTGATTCGGGGTGCTCCAAGCTGTGTTTTAAATCGCCACGTGGGCCATTGCTCCAAGCTGGTACCATAATGAAAGCAACCACTTCACGGGTCATATCATTAAAGTCGTACAAGTATTTTAGAGATTCAATAAAGGTGTCAATTCCTTTGTTTTTGTATTCGTAACGACCTGCTGTGCCTATAAATAGTGCATCGTCGGCTAGTTTATAGCCTAGAAGTGTTTCGGCTACTTGTCTGAAAGTTTTACGTGCAGCATTACGTTTTATTGTAAAGTTACGGCCTTTGGGTACAAAATCATCTTCAAAACCATTTGGGGTAACTACATGAGGTTTAATGTCTAGTAATTGTTCACATTCAATAGCGGTAATGTTGCTTACTGTTGTAAAGCAGTCAACCAAATGGGCGCAAATTTTCTCAGTTGAGTGTTTCGAAACCATATTTAGCTCCTCAGCCATTTGATCTCCATTGTATTCGTTCATGTAATCGTATAGCGGTTTGTGATTTCCAGCAATCGACCTACCAATTGAAGTGGCGTGTGTAGTGAACAATGTAGCTATTTGAGGTACGTTTTTGCTGATGTAAAATGCTCCAAACGTAGTCATCCATTCATTGAAATGTGCGGCTACTTCAGTTTTTGAGTTTAACTTATAAAACTGATAGTAACTTTCGATAATCATGCCTGTAGCATAGCCAAACATCGACGATTCATCGTAATCGCCATAGGCGGCTATTGAATTTACGCCACAATGTGCCCATACCTGCCCATAAATGTCATTTTTCTGAGCCATCAAACTCGAAAAATCAACCAGTACGGCTATGGGCTCTCCGGGGATTTTCCATCGGCCAATACGAATGGGAAGTTGGTAGTTTTTAAGGGTGTAAGCGCACCAGTCGGTAGCCATTTTTTTGTCTTCTGCAAAGTAGGGGCATGCTTTTTCGGCCCAAACGTCAGGGCCAATGAAAATTAATTTGTCGCCAAGCTGTTTTTTGAGTGTTGCTGCTCGCGTGGATAGTACTGTGTAAATGCCACCAACCATGTTGCAAACTTCCCAGCTTGTTTCAAATATATATTCGGGGGTATATTGAGATTTCATACAGCTTAATACGTTTTTATTTAAATGCGTTTGCATTTAGGTGAATAATCACTTGTTTTTATAGCAATATGTGATTTAATTCTAAATAAAATAGAATTCGTATTAATCTAAAGTTGACGCAAAGATAATCAAAGATTTTAATTTTAAGTGGTTCATTCCATAAAGTTTTCAACAGTGATAACATTTTTGTAATGATTAAAAATTTATGCAAACGTTGTAAATGCAAATGTAGAGTACTTTTTTATGAAAAAATAGTATTTTGAATATTTATAAAAAAAGTTTTATAACTTTGTGCTTCGAATGTAAATTTAATTTATGTGGCTGAAATAAATAGATCTTGGCCATTGATTTTTTATAATTTAAACATATTTATATGCAAAAGGATAGTCGTTTGGCTTGGGGTTTATCGTTGCTTGTTTTTGGAATTTTATTTTTAGTTCGACAGTTAAATATAATGCCTCCGGCTATTGCAGATTTGATTTTTAATTTTAAAAATTATCCGCTTATTTTAGGTGTTGTTTTTTTAATTGCCTATAAAAATAAAACAGCGGGAATTGTTCTAATTGCGGTTTCAGTTCTGTTCCGACTTTCAGAAATTATTCGATTAACCCAGCATATTTCTGATTTTATTTGGCCTGTTTTACTTATTGTTGCTGGTGTAGTAGTAATTTTTAGCACTAAAGGTGGAAGAAAATAATGCTTCAAGGCGCATAGTGCTTATTGGGGCTGGCAATGTGGCAACTCACCTCGCAAAAGCGTTGCAGCTATCTGGGCATGTGTTGGTGCAGGTTTATAGCCGTAGTTTGCAAGCTGCAGAATTACTCGCTAGGCAGGTTGGTGCGCTTCCATGCACTGATCTTTCTAAGCTTCAGGAGGCTGATTTTTATATCTATTCGGTGAGCGATAGTGTCTTGCCGACAGTCATTGAGCAGATTACTCAACTTGATGGCATACATGTGCATACAACAGGAAGTGTTCCAATGACTGTGTTTGAATCTAAGTTTAAACACTATGGAGTGTTTTATCCCTTGCAAACTTTTTCAAAGGAAAAGTACATTGATTTTAAAACTGTTCCCTTGTTTCTGGAGGCAAATAGCGAGGATGTATTTACTGATTTGAAGTGTTTGGCACTTACGGTTAGTAATTTATGTAATGCAGCTAACTCAGATCAACGAATAAAATTGCACGTAGCAGCTGTGTTTGCCTGTAATTTTAGTAATTATTTTTATACCATTGCAAGCAATTTGCTCGAAAAAGAAGGGTTGACTTTTGATGTATTAAAGCCTCTGATCAACGAAACATCTCAAAAAATATTGCAACTTCATCCTTATGATGCCCAAACTGGTCCTGCGCGCCGCAACGATCGAGAAACAATGAATAAGCATTTGGAAATGCTTGACGATATTGAGCTGAAAGAATTGTATGCGCTTATTAGTGATCGTATTACTAGTTTGTATATGGAAAAATAAGTATCTTGCAAATTACTCTAGGCCTAATTGTTCATTTATTTTTTTGATTTCCGCAAGTCTATTTTTTAATTGTGATTCATACTGATTAATTGTAAAAAAATGATTATAATCAATTAAATTACCTTGTGTATAGGTTGAGGTTGATTTTTCTGCGTATTCCATCGCTGTATTCATATCTCCTGATATTTCGTAAGCTATAGCAATATTGTGTAATAATTTTGCTTTAAGTGTGCTTTTAGCTTTCGGTAATCCTTTTTCCCAAATTGAAATAGCCGATTTCCATTTTTTTGAATAAACAGAATCCATTCCTTGTTTGATGTATTTATTATTGGTCATAAAAAAGTAGCGATCTTCTTTATCCCACCATGGTACAAGTTTTTTTATGGTTGTTTGTCCTACATGTAAAGCGCCATCTATCAGTGCACTGTATCTGTCTGGTAGTGCGCCAAGTGATTTTTTTCGTTGGTATGATTCTTTTTCCCAATAAATAGTATCCTTAAAGCTGAATGAGGTTGATTTGTTTAATTTTGGGTACGAAATGGACCACGTACTTTCGTAGTTTGCTTCTAAAAGTGCATAATATACGGCACTATTTTCATCGTAATATTCACTTACTTGATCGTTCACTTTCATTTTATCAAGTGATAAAATGGCGTCAGCGTTGTAGGTGGAAGCAAATGCTAAGATACTATCGCGTACAGGTGTTTTTGCTATTAAAAAACTGCCATTGCTGTTTATTGTTGGTAGGTGTAAATAGGTCTTTTCGAAAAATTCCTTTTTCTGAAATTCTTCATTTACAACACTTAAACAGAAAATAGCCAGACTATCGGTATTGATAGATGTGTTTTTTTTCTTTTCGCCAAGTAGTTGGTTTGTGTGTCCATAGCTGGCGGGTTGCATTACTGTGTTGTTAATGATGAGTAAGTTTTTTGCCGATTTGTCAAAGCTTACTTTTGCTGGTCTAAGCACGTCAATGCTTGTGTACAACATACTTGTACAAGAGCTTGTAAGTGCTAGAATGAGTATTAAATAGCTAATTTTTTTCATGATATTACATTTCAATAACTAAATTATCATACGATATAAACACATTTTCGGGCATTTTATTTTGTAAATCCGCATGTTTTCCTGCGTCGTGACTAAAATGCGTAAAATATGTTTTTTTAGCGCCGACTTTCAACGCAATTTGAATTGCCTCATCAATGTTGATGTGCGAAATATGTGATTGTACTCGTAATGCATTTAAAATTAGAATGTCTAAGTTTTCTAATTGTTTGTAAGTATTTGTTTCAATGGTTTTTACGTCTGTTAGATATGCTAATTTACCAATTCTGAATCCTAAAATTGGTAAATCGGCATGAAAAACACGAATTGGTTGTATTTCAAGTTCTCCTATATAAAACGTTTTTTCGTTAATATTGTTGAGTTTTAATTTCGGCACTCCTGGATATAAATCTTTTTTAAAACAGTAGGGCATTGTACGTTTGATTTGCTTGTTTACAAGGTTTTCGGCATAAATATTTACATTGCCATAAGGTCTTAAATCATCTAGGCCAGCCACATGGTCATAATGACCATGTGTGATAAGTACGGCCGATATAGTTGACACTTTGTTGTTTAAAACTTGCTGTCGGAAGTCGGGACCACAATCAATTAATACCGTTTCGGAGCCTGTTTCAATAATGGCAGATGCTCTTAAACGTTTGTCGTGAAAGTCTGTAGATGTGCATACGTCGCATTTACATCCTATTTGTGGTACGCCAGTTGATGTTCCTGTTCCTAAAAATGTTAGCTTCATACTTGTAAATTCATTCTAATACGCCAATGTTGCGGATAGAGGTTGTTACAGCGGTTGCCTATGTTTTTTACCCACCCTAGAGGCAAGTTTTTATAGGTGATAAGCAAATAGCCTTTTTCTGTTTCTGGCAAGTTAATGGCTTCGCGTTTTAAATAGGCTATAGCTGTTGATAAATCAACATCAATGCATTTACATGAGCTGATGTCTAAGTTTTTTGATAAAGCCAGAAATTCGGTTGGGATTAAATCTTTTCCTTTAACTTCAAAAATATCAGTGCCTGCAATCAAACAATTAAAGTTTTTTCGCAGGTATAAAAGTGTGTTTAATTCGCTGGCATTAAAAGCTGTTATTGTGTTTTCTGTTTCGTAATAGCGATAGTTTTCTGGTTCTTTCAGTTTGATAGGCAGTGTGTCTGCTTCAATCGCTTTAATGTTTTTGTCTGGTTTTACCTTCAGGTTTTTAGTTGCTATTATGTTGTCGCTTTTTTGCATTACAGCCATAAAAAAACCTTCGCCCTTTATTTTGTGTGGGTAAAAACGATAGCCTTCCTCTGTTTGAACTATGTTGGTGTCGTCCACTTTTAGTTTGATGATTTTAGCACCTAATTCGTTGCATGCCCAGGTTACGTTTTCTTCATTTTCTTCGGTATTAAAAGTACAAGTGCTGTAAACCAGTATGCCATTAGGTTTGAGCGCATCCCAAACATCGGTCAAAATACGTCGTTGCCTATCAACGCAAGTATGTACGTTTGCAATCGACCATTCGTTTATGGCGTTGGCATCTTTTCTGAACATACCTTCACCCGAGCAGGGTGCATCAACCACAATGGCGTCGAAAAAATGGGTTAGTTCGCCAAAGTCAGCTGGTTCGTTGTTGGTTACAACCACATTGTTGTTGCCCCATTTGGTTACGTTCTCGGCGAGAATTTGCGAGCGTTGTCGAATTACTTCGTTGCTTATTAGTAGGCAGTTGTTGGGTAGATATTGTGTTAGTAAAGTTGATTTTCCGCCTGGTGCAGCGCACAAATCCAGTACTTTGGTTGCATTATTCATAGTTTGTTGTACGGCTTGGTACAAAAACATTGAGCTGGCTTCTTGTACGTAATAGTCTCCACCATGAAATAGTGGATCTGCTGTAAAAAGAGGTCGTTCAGGTAAGTAAAGACCGTTTGGGCACCACGTAATTGCTGAGCCCTGAGGTAGTTGATGTGTTTTGTTGTTTGTCCGAATGCTTGTAGGGGCAGATGTTTGCAAAGCAGCAACAAATGCATCGTATTCATCTTTAAGAATTTTTTTTGTACGCTCGGCGAAATCAGCAGGTAATTGTGTCATTCTAGCACGGGAATAATTGTTTCTGCAAAGTTAGTTAAATTCAATAACTAAAAAAAACAATTCAAGATATATTGAGCTATAGATTTCTTTTATTCAAACCTAAATGCAACATTATTTACTTGATATATAAAAAACAAAGGGCCGCTTCACAGCGCCCCTTTGCCACATTTTAACCTAAACCTTAACTATGAAAAATTTATCTGTTTGTTTACACTGCAAAAATCAGATTTTTTTTTAAAACTCACAATGGGTAAAGTGCTTTTTTTATTTAGATTTTAAATATTGATTTGTATGGCTCAATAAATCAGTGTTTTGTGTTGGTTTTTTGTTTTGTTAAAAAATACAAATTGCTTTCTTTTGTTTTGATTTTATTTCAAAATAAAGGCAGTGATTTTTTAGATCGCTGCCTTTAAATTTACTTTTTTAAAAGTATTGTTAGTGTTTTTCATCTCCAATTATCCGAAGTGCAATGTCCAGAATTTGCGTGTCATCCAGCATTACTAATCCACCATCGGGTCCGGGCTCTATGTGTACGCCTACACTTTTACCATCTTTAAAATTGTGACCACCAAAATAATTACGTACTGTTTCATTTTCCAGACCAAGTTCAGATGCAATCTTGGTCATACTACCGCTTGGAAGCGAGTCTTTTACTTTACGAAGCTCGTTAAATGTTATCGTTTTAGTCATGTCAATAAGTATTAGAAGTGAATATTATTGTGAATTTCTAAAGTGCCATAAATGTATTGATTTGGAATGAAGAAACAAAATATATTAACAATTTTTCTCAATAGGATACTGTGTTGTTAATTATTTTAGTTTGAATTGAATTTAGATGTTATTGTAAAATTCGATGATAGTTTCTATTCCTTTTAAAAATAACTCTACAGGAAAATTTTCGTTGGGCGAATGTATAGCATCTGACTCGAGCCCAAAGCCCATGAGGATGGGTTTTACTTGTAATGTTTTTTCAAAAGTTGGGATCACACCAATGCTGCCACCACGCCGTACCGGTAATGGACGAATGCCAAACACTGTTGTGTAGGCCTTTTCGGCTGCACGATATGCTGCAGAGTCGATGGGACAAACGTAGCTTTCGGCACCATGTAAGAATTCTATGTCGATTTTTACGTGGTTGGGTGTGATGCTCTTAATATGGTTGGCTACAAGTTCTGAAATTTCGTGGCTAACTTGATTGGGGACAAGCCGCGCCGACAGTTTTGCGTACGCTTTGGATGGTAAAACTGTTTTTGAACCTTCGCCTGTATAGCCGCCCCAAATACCGCAAATGTCGAGGGTGGGACGTACGCCGGTTCTTTCGATGGTGTTGTAGCCTTTTTCGCCAAATACATTATCTATGTTTAAATTTTGTTTGTAAGCTTCTTCGTCGAAAGGTATTTGATCAATAAGCATTTTTTCTTCGGTCGATAGGGTTTGTACTTTATCGTAAAATTCAGGTATAGTTACTTTACCTTCCGAGTCGGTGAGTGACGCTAAGATTTTTGAGAGTTCGTTGATTGGGTTGGCTACTGCACCACCAAAAATGCCCGAGTGTAGATCGCGTGATGCTCCTGTGACTTCGATTTGCCAATAAGCTAAGCCACGTAGACCGGTAGTGATGCTTGGTATATCGGCTGCCAACATACTTGTATCAGACACTATAATTATGTCGCAAGCTAAAAGTTCTTTGTTTTGGGCGCAAAATTGCTCGAGACTAGGCGATCCTATCTCTTCTTCACCTTCAATCAAAAATTTCACATTGCATTTGAGGTTGCCTTCTTTTACCATGTATTCAAATGCTTTGGCGTGCATAAACGACTGTCCTTTATCGTCGTCGGCGCCGCGTGAGAAAATGTGTCCCTCGCGAATTTCGGGTTCAAAAGGCTCGCTAACCCATAGGTTTAGTGGCTCGGCGGGCATCACATCGTAATGTCCGTATACTAAAATTGTGGGTAAATTGGAGTCAATGATTCGTTCGGCATAAACCACTGGGTTGCCAGTAGTTGCTAAAATATCAGCTCGTTGCGCACCAGCTTCGAGTAGTAATTCTTTCCAGCGGGCTGCACATTGTAGTAGCTCTGGTTGACGGTGCTTGTGTGCACTCACACTTGGTATGCGAATAAGTGAAAATAATTCTTCATAAAATCGATCTGAATTGTCGATGATGTATTTTTTTTGTATAGTCATGTTTGTTTTTTATGTGGTGTTTTGAATGATAAAAGGTTGTTTTTATACTCGATGTTAGGACTTGTATATTTAAACAACAAATATAAAGAATAGTTTTTTAACCTCAGCATGATGTTATATTTACTTTGAGTTTTTTATGGTGTATTGGATATTAAGAAACTTTAATAGTGTAATAGTTTCCATTTTTAAAATATAACGCATTGTTATTTAGATGAATAATAATATTTATTTTTTATTAACGATGAATCTATGAACATTTCTGCTTGTTTGATAGTTTATTGCTTGTACATTTGCAGCGATATTTACTTTTAAACAAAAATGGAAACTAATAAAGAAAATATAATTCAAACAGCTTCGCGATTGTTTCACAAATCAGGGGTTCGAAATGTCACTATCGATGAAGTGTGTTCAGAACTTCGTATTTCAAAAAAAACACTGTATTTGCATTTTAAAAACAAAGAAGAGTTAATTGCTGCTGTAATTGAAGATGTGAAAAAGCAAAATTTTGATAAGTTTGAACGTAATCTTGTTAATAGAAATGCCATCGATTCGCTTATTTTTATTGTTAAAGAGCTTAAGAAACATGCCGACTGCGAGCCACATCAGTTGTGGTTTGATATACAGAAGTATTATCCAAAAGTTTTTGATAAACATGAAAAGGAACACATGGAAACGATACGACTTGGTTTTACTAAAAATTTAGTGCAGGGCATTGCAGAGGGTTATTATAGAGCCGATTTGGATATAGAAATGGCCACCTATTACCATGCTATGCACATGCGTAATACCTTTGAACTGATGCAAGAAAACGAACGTAAGTTTTCGAAAAAGCGCATGATGGATTTTTATATTGACCTTATAGTGCATCTTATTGCCAACGAAAAGGGAATGAAGTATTTGGAAGAGAATTATTACAATAGTGAAAAAAAATAATTCCTTGATACCTCCAAAATGCACGTTCAAAGAGCGTATTCGTTCATTATTCTTTCGAAAGGTTTTAATAATATATTAGTTTAGCATTATAAATAAGATAACAATAATTAAATAAAAATGAGAAATAGGTATAAATTCTTGGTTGTGTTGTGTTTACTTTGCAGTGCAGTGCAGATGTCACTAAGAGCACAGGATACACTTAAGCTTGATTTAAAGCAGGTGTTGGAATTGGGTTTGAGCACAAGCCCGACCATTAAGATTGCAGATAAGCAATTGAAACGTGTCGATTATTCGAACAAAGAAAAATATGCGGCCTTGTTTCCAAATATTGTTGCAACTGGATCGTATCAACGTGCGTTAAAAAAACAACGTATGTTTTTTAATATTCCTGGAGCAGCACCAAATCCGGATGGTTTTGAGATAGGGCAGGATAATACTTTTGTTGGAGGTGTTTCAGCAACTTTACCTATAATAGCACCTACGCTATGGGCAACGGTAAAAATGAATCAGGCTGATATGCAACTGGTAGCGGAAACTGCACGTGCTTCAAAAATTGACTTGTTGAATCAGCTTACCAAAACGTATTACTCCATTTTGTATTCGCAGGATTCATATAAGGTTTTTGAGAGCAATTATAAAAATAGTGCTCAAAGTGCTCAAGTTATTGCTGATAAATATAAGCTTGGTGCGGTTTCGGAGTTCGAATGGTTACGGGCAGATGTGCAACTACGCTCTGCACTTACCAATGTTATTTCGGCCGAGAGTGCTATTGAGATGAGTAAACTTCAGCTTAAAACACTGATAGGACTGGACTTAAATACGCAAATTGAAATTGTAGGTAGCTTAAAAGAGTTTGAGAAAAATATGTACGCTGAGGTGTTGAGTGTGGATAAATCGCAACTTACGAACAATAGTGATTTGCAACAATTGGATATTCGTACTGAGCAAATGAAAAGAACATTGGATGTGCAGCGTGCTAGTTGGTTTCCAACCTTGGGAGCTTCGATCAATTATCAGTACATGGCCATGGCCAATGATGATGTGAAAATTAAAAATTACAGTTGGTTCCCGAATTCGAATGCTGCACTTAGTTTAAATATCCCAATTTTTCAGGGTGGTGCGCGCTATTTTAAAGGTACACAGTTGAAGCTTCAGATGGAAGAGATTGGTTTGCAAAAGCAAAACTTAAAAAATAGTATAGAGCTTCAGGCAAATACTTATATTGTAAACATGAAAAAATTGATCGATAAAATAGAATCGAACAAAAAAGGATTACAACAAGCCGAAAAGGCGGTGGCAATATCAACAAAAATGTACGAGGTGGGAGCTGCTACTTTTTTAGATCAATCGAATTCGGAGCTTGCACTTTTACAAGCTGGCTTAGCTTATAATCAGTCGGTTTTCGATTTTTTATCGACTAAAGCCGACCTCGAAAAACTTTTAGGAAATACATTTAGCAATTAATAATATAACAGAGATATGAAGAACTTTAAAATTTTAGTCCTATTCATTTTGTCGGTATCGTTTGTGGCGTGCTCTAAAAAACAAGATGCAAAAACTACTGCCGTTGATATAAAACCCAAAGTAAAAATCGCTTTAGTTTCTGTACGCGAAGTGGCCCAGAATAAGGAATTTACGGCTACTGTAGAGCCTGATGTTAAAAATAATATAGCACCAGCATCGCCAGGCCGCATACGTAAAATAATGGTTGAAGTGGGCGATCGTGTATCTAAAGGCCAAAAATTAGTACAAATGGATAATGTGAATTTTGTAAACTCCGAAGTGCAGATTGAAAATCTTCGCCGCATTTATAAACGCGTGTTGGGGCTTTTTGAAGTTGGTGGAGCATCGCAACAAGAACTTGATAATGCCAAATTACAACTGGAAGTTGCTGAAACCAATATCCGTAACTTAAATGAAAACACCTTTTTGACGAGTCCAATTAGTGGTATTGTATCGGCTCGTAACTACGACGAAGGCGATATGTATTCGGGACAAAACCCGGTATTGACGGTGATGCAAATTGCGCCAGTGAAAATTAAAATTTTTATTTCGGAATCCTATTATAGCAAAGTAAAAATGGGAATGCCCGTGTCGGTAAAAGTTGATTTGCTCGAAGGTGAAACTTTCAATGGCAAAGTAAGCTTAATATATCCTACAATCGACGAGCGTACGCGTACCTTTGGTTTGGAAGTGAAAATAGCAAATTCGAACTCTAAACTACGCCCTGGTATGTTTGCACGTGTGGGAATGGATTTTGGTAAAATGAATAATATTGTGGTGCCTGATAGAGCTGTTGTAAAACAAACCGGCTCGGCCGAACGCTTTGTATATGTGTATGCTGATGGCAAAGTTCAATATCGTAAGGTGGAACTTGGTCAGCGACTTGGGGTTGAGTATGAATTGCTATCGGGCGTTCGGGTTGGCGATCAAGTGGTGGTTTCGGGTCAGTCTAAGTTGGGCGATGGTGTTGCTGTAGAGCTCGTTAAGTGATAGGCTTCATTCTGTATTATACAATAAATAAATAGTTGAAATATGAGTTTATACGAAAGTTCGGTAAAAAAGCCAGTGATGACCTCCCTCGTTTTTGTGGGAATTGTTATTCTGGGCCTTTTTTCATTAAATAAATTACCAGTTGATTTGCTGCCAAATATCGAAACAAATACGATTATGGTGCTTACAACTTATCAAGGAGCAAGTGCTGCCGATATTGAAACCAATATTACTCGTCCGCTCGAAAATTCATTAAATACCGTTGCAAACCTCAAGGATATAAAATCGGTGTCGCGAGAAAATCGCTCCATGATTACGCTTGAGTTTGATTTTGGGCAGGATATTGAAGCGTTGACTAACGATGTGCGCGACAAGTTGGGGACAGTAAAATCGTTTCTTCCCGAAGGTGTGCAGGAGCCAATAATTTTTAAGTTCAGTACCGACATGATTCCTGTGGTTATGATTTCGGCCACTGCCAAAGAGAGTTTACCCGCCTTGTACAAAATTTTGGATAATCGGGTTGCGAACCCGTTAGCACGTATCAATGGTGTAGGTTCGGTTTCAATTACAGGTGCACCTGAGCGCGAAGTGCAGGTTTTTGTTGACCCAATTAAATTGGAGGCTTACAATTTGTCGGTGGAGGGAATTGCCCAAAGTATACGCATGGAGAACCTTAATACACCTGCTGGTACAGTTGATATTGGTAGCGATTCGTATTCGTTGCGCGTTAACGGTGAGTTTAAGGATGCGACAGAATTAAACTCCATTGTAGTGGGTACTTCGGGTGGCAAAAGTGTGTATTTGTCGGATGTGGCTAGAGTTAACGATGCTCTGGAGGAACGAGTGCAGCAAAGTTTTACAAACGGCAAGCAAGGTGCAACCATTGTGGTGCAAAAACAATCAGGCTCCAATACGGTAAACATTGCAGAGGCTGTTCACGAGGCATTGCCGGCCATAAAAAAGAGTTTGCCGTCTGATGTTAAATTAGAAGTGATTATTGATACTTCGGATAGTATAAAACAAACAATCAGTGGTTTGACCGAAACAGTTTTGTACGCGTTCCTGTTCGTAATTTTGGTGGTGTTGGCTTTTCTTGGTCGCTGGCGAGCTACCCTTATTATCATTATTACCATTCCTATATCGTTAATTGCTGCATTTATTTACTTGAGTGGTTCGGGTGGTACTATCAATATTATATCGCTTAGCGCACTTTCGGTTGCTATTGGTATGGTGGTGGATGATGCCATTGTAGTACTCGAAAACATTACTACACATATTGAGCGCGGTAGCAGACCCGCAAGTGCCGCTGTGCATGGAACAAACGAGGTGGCAGTGTCGGTTATTGCTTCTACACTCACCCTTATAGCCGTGTTTTTTCCTTTAACATTGGTTGAGGGTATGGCGGGTGTGATGTTTCAACAGTTGGGTTGGATGGTAACTATTATTATGATTGTATCAACAGTAAGTGCTCTTTCGCTTACACCTATGATGAGTGCACAATTGTTACGTTTAAATCCAAAACCGACGCCAATTTTCGAT
>JAGNPC010000220.1 GCA_017989795.1 Paludibacter sp.
GTGACGGACGATTATGAATTTATAATGCCACTGCCCGTAAAACGAAAATACAAAATACCTTACCTTGTTCAGCCGGTACTGACGCAGCAACTCGGAATTTTTTCAAAAAACGAGATCAGCGATGAAATTATTCAGCTATTTATCAAGAATATACCATATTACAGCTACGAACTGAACATGAATGAACGTAACTTTAATGCCGAAGTTACCAAATTACCCAATTACGTACTAAAGCTCAACGATCCTTACGAAAACATACAGCAAAAATACAGTAAAAACACAGTTCGGAACATCGAAAAAGCACAAAAAAACAATGTTCGAATTGTAGACAAAATAGAAATAGAGGAGTTTATTAGCTTATTTTCGCAAGTGAACCCTAATGCCATTGCTGTAATAAAATCGACCTATCGAGCTATTCTGACTACCGGAACAAAAAACAAGATGATTACAATAAGTGGTGCTTACAATACAAAAGATGAATTAATTGCAGGTATATGTCATTTTTTTACCGGAAAACGGATTGTCTGCCTTTTGCCGGTTTCGAATGCCGAAGCTAAAAAAACCTCAGCCATGTTTCTGTTGATCGACAGTTTGATAAGAACTTTTGCCGAGACGGATAGGATTGTCGATTTCGAAGGCTCTCAAATCGAAGGAATAGCACGTTTTTACAGAGGTTTTGGTGCAGCCGATCAGCCATATTATTTATTAAAAAAATTCCGTCCCAACTTTTTGGTGGGAAAAATATGAGATGAACCGATGACATACAAGATTTTGTTTTTAAACACGGTACATAAATCGTTTGATGACAGAGTATTCTATCATCAAGCCAAGGCTTTATCCGATCATAATCATCAAATTTATATATTTTCAACACAGGAAAAAATCAATACAAATAAAGATGGTATATTTATAGTTTCCGACAAACTTCATCATTTGAAGCTCAATGAACAGTCAAATCGGTTTTATGCATCAATCAATCAAATATCACCTGACATTATCATTTGCGACAGTCCGATAGCAGTATTATTGGCCTTTAAATATCATTTTAAAAAAAAATCTAAAATCATTTATGATATTACCGAATGGTATCCATCCAGAAAAAACAGTTATAGTAACTTCTTTTTGTTTTCAGCAATTAAGTTTACGGGACTGATATTCATCAATCTACTAGCAGGATGTATTTCCGATAAACTCATCTTTGGTGAGCATTATAAATCGTTACCCTTTTCAATGTTTTTTTGGAAAAAAAGAATTTTTATTGATTATTATCCTGATCTCAGATACATTCGTCCATTACCGCCGGTTGATATAAAAAAAAGCATTCGACTTTATTATAGCGGATGGTTTAACAACGATAAAGGTATAATTCAGGTACTATTACTTGCCCGTAAAGTAGCTGAGACGAATAAAGATATGCAAATTGAATTAAATCTTACCGGAGAATTTAACAACGAAAATGATCGTCAACAGTTTGAGGATTATAATCAACCCCAATGCAGTAATTTAAAAATAAATATATCGGGCTTTAAAAGTTTCGAGGAATTTTGTACTGAGATAACCAATGCTGATATTTTTATCGATTTAAGAAAAAACGACTTTGAAAATACACATTGTTTGCCTATAAAGCTTTTTTATTATCTTGCCTGTGGGAGACCTGTAATTTATTCCGACCTCAAATCCATTCATAAAGTCATGGACATTAGTAACTTTGGCGTGTCTGGAAACCCTAACGACACAGCGTATTTTACAACTAAAATAAACGAATACATTCAGAACCCGGATTTGTACAAACTGCATTGCGACAATGCGACAAAAATTGCTGTGCATGAATTTAATTGGAATTTAATAGAAGACAAATTCGTACATTTCGTACTCAACTAAATATTGTAAAATTATGCATGGATTTATAGTAATAGTTTCAGATAATGATTTAGTTGGTGATTACAGTTTTTGCTGGAAACATAAATTTGAATTCCAGAATGAACAAATAAAAACAAGCGCATCAGGGAAGAATTTCAAAGCTGAAAGATATGGGAATAGTAAGTTTTCAGAGCAAAAAATATGGTTGGATGACACTGATTTTTTTGTAGTTACCGAAGGTATTATTAATAACCTCACAGATTTAAAAATCCAGCATCAAGTTGAGAATGACATAGACTTGTTCAAAGAACTACTTAAATCACCCAAAAAGTTAAATACACTTTCGGGTAATTATTGTGGGTTGATGCTGAATAAAAAAAATAATGAAGTTGTCGCCTTTAACAACCATTCGGCGTCTAAAAAGTTATTTTATTATTTTGACAAGCATTATAGCATATTTTCAACTGACTTATACACCCTTTCCAAATCGCTGGATCACTTCTCTTTACAGAAAACATTGAACATTGAGGCAAGTTATCTTCTTCTCTCGTCGGGCTTTATGCATGGCAATATCACTCTTATAAACGAGCTAAAACAAGTAAGAGCAGGAGAATATATTCGTATCAGCGAACAAAAACTTACATCCGATTATTATTTTCATTTGCAAAATGTTGAAACATCTAAGGACGATCCGGTTGAAATAATCGAGCAACTGGAATTATATTTTAAAAAAGCTTTAAAAAAAGAATTTGAAATAGATCGACGTGCGGGACTGACCCCATTGGTGACTTTAAGTGGTGGGCTTGATTCGCGCATGACAGCACTTTGTGCTTTCGAATTGGGGTACGAAAATCAGCATTTAATTAATTTTTCTGAAAAAGGATATGCCGATCACATAATTGCCTCGCAAATCGCCGGACAATATGGTTTAGAATTTCAACATATAAGCCTGACAGCAAACACATTGAATTTAATTGACGAATCAGTTAGCGTAAACGATGGTCTTACGCTTTATCTAAGTTCAAATTTAATATTTGACGTACTTCCAACAATCAATATGCAAAACAAAGGAACTTTGCATACAGGGATTTTAGGAGATGCGTTGCTCGGAAGTTATTTAAAAAGCGTAAATCCGTCAAAGGCTGCTGTAAAAGATGGAAACTATTCGAATTACCTATTCGAAAAAGTCAAAAATACAATTCAGAGTTCTATCAATCTGTATGAAACTGAAGAACTTTATAAATTTTACAATCGTGGATTTCTTGGTATAAACAATGGATTTTTATACTACGACTTAATCACCGAAACCTCTTCTCCGTTTTTAGATCCTGAGTTTATGAAGCTCGCAATTTCAATTCCAAGAGAGTTAAGGTACAAACAAAAAATTTATATTGATTGGATAAAAGCTAAGCATCCTGATATAGCCCGATATACCTGGGAAAATATTGGTGGCAAACCAACTAATAATGAATTTCTGCGCCAGTATTATCGTTACAAACGTGCGCTACTAAAGCGCTTACCTGTAAAAAACATGTGGAAAAACAATATGACTCCTGAACAGATGTGGTATACCAAAAATGAAGATATTCAGGAATATATGAAAAGCTATTTTTATGATCACATCGATTTAGTAGACTTTAATACCGAATTGCGAAACGACTTATTGAGCTTGTTTACTTCCAAGGGAGTAACTGAAAAAACTCAAGCTTTGACATTTTTAAGTGCTTATAAACTATTGTTTGTTGAATGAAAAGTACTTACAACAACATACAGACTTTGTTTAAAAATTCCTTTCAAAAGGGATTTTTGCACCTTTTTTCGGCGAATTTACTTATTCAAATCGTTGCATTTGCCTCGCAGCTTTTTGTAGCAGGTATACTTTCGCCTGAAGATATAGGGCGTATAAAAATAATACAAACTTTTCTATCTGTATTTTCTATTTTCGCCGGACTTGGTTTTAGTTCATCCACACTCAAACTTTGTTCCGAAAACCGGGATGAAGAACAAAAACAACATTTGTTCTATGCAGCGCTCGCTTACACTTTAATTTCTACAGTTGCTGTCTACCTGCTTGTACTTTTGCTCAATTATTTTCAAATCTTTTCTCCCGATACTTTGATAAAATGGCTTATTCCATTGGGACTTTTTCCGTTGATCAGCAATTCTGTTTTTATGGTTTTTATTTCCTATTTCCAATCGCGGAAAGCAATAAAACTGATTTCGAATCTGACAATCTCCAATAAGTTGATTTCTATCTTTTTTATTGTAGTATTTTCGTACCTATGGGGTATAAAAGGATATTATTATGCTTTCAATATAAGTTTTATTATTATGATTTTTGTAGCTGCCAGAGTGTTGGCAAAGCAGTTCGACATAAAAAAAGTAAACATAAAACCCTATTTATCCATCCACTGGAAATATGCCAGGCCCTCATTCTTATCCACACTGCTTGCCGAAATTTCTGCTTTTATAGATATAATTCTGATTAATTTTCTGATAGATGATCTTTACCAAATAGGGATGTATAGTTTT
>JAGNPC010000221.1 GCA_017989795.1 Paludibacter sp.
GTAAAAAGCAGACCAAAATTTATATGATAAATCGGCGGTAATCATGCAGGCACGCAAACTAAATTTGCCATCTGATTGGCAACCACGTTATCACGACAGGGTAATTCGCAACGATGACGAATTTCGGCTTATTGCTGCTTATATCGAACAAAATACGTAAAATTGGGAAAATGACGTATCAGAAGTGCTTCTTTACAGATTTTTAAAAGTATTGAAAAGAGCTGGTTTTAAGGAAGAATAGTAACTTTGTGGTTTACGTGGCACACCTAACAGGTTTTTGAAACCTGTTAGGTGGGGTGTAAATAGGTAAAACAGGGGTTAGATATGGCTGTAAACGGAACTTATCAACCCACACAACGTTTAATAACGATGAAGAACGCTTGGCATGTTTGTTTAAATTGTACGAGAAAATGACGAAATAAAAAATATAACATTCAAAACACTATGGCAAAAGATTTAACTGAATCGAGTATCGCTCGGCAGAACATCTTAAACAACAACTATGCTTTGCAGGAAGTGCATCAAGCTGTTGGGATTAAAGGTGTGATGTTCGAAGGTGAATATAAATTTACAAAACGACAAATTGCTGATTTTTTTGAAGTTTCTGAACGAACAATTAATAGCTGTCTCGAAAAAAACGAGCAAGAATTGGCAAAAAATGGCTACGAGAGATTAAGAGGTAATCGATTGACAGACTTCAAGTTAGCATCTTCAAAAAATCCTGGTCGTGAAGTCGATTTCACGACCAAAACTACCGTACTTGGAACATTTAATTTTAGAGCATTTCTTAACGTTTCAATGTTGCTCAGCGATAGTGATAAAGCAAAGGAACTTCGTAGTACAATTTTGGATATTGTTATCGATACTATCAACAAGAGGACCGGTGGTAGTACAAAATACATCCATGAACGGATATTTGTATTGCATTGAACGTTTTTTGCACGATATGGAAAATATCAGTTATCACTTGGCAGCTGGACGCATTGAAAAAGACCTTTTGCAAAGACTGGTACACTCTTTTTTAGAAAATGAATTAGATTTTGAGGAGGCATTAAAACTGGACTATCTAATTGCTTGTGCTGATGGACAAATAGGTTTTGATGAATACGATGAATAATAATTGGATTCAAGTCGGCCGTTACCATGCACGCACGCAAACTAAATCTGCCCTTCGTTTGGCAACCACGTTACCACGACAGTGTAATTCGCGACGATGACGAATTTCGGCTTATTGCTGCTGATAGCAAACAAAATACGTAAAATTGGGGAAACGGACGAACTAAATAATTAAATGTTTACTATATCCCTTTCATCTTTGGCCTCAAGCGGCTTTTAAAAATCTTACTATCAGCATATTTGGCTGCATGTTGTTGACGGAGTTGGATGCGTTCGTCTTCGGGCAGGTGGAAAATGGTTTGACATTCGGAGCTACAACAGCCATCGTAGGTTGCACGACAGTCGTCACATTGTATAAACAGCAAATGGCAATCGTTGTTGGCGCAGTTGGTGTGCGTATCAGCAGGTTGTCCACATTGGTGACAGCGAGCTATTATCTGTCCATCAACCGATTCGCCCAAGCGTTCGTCGAACACAAAGTTTTTGCCGTAGAATTTCGATTCGATGCCAAGTTGCTTGATTTGTTGCGCATACTCAATGATGCCTCCATACAACTGCGATACGCTTTCGAATCCCTCGTTGATTAAAAATGCACTTGCTTTTTCGCAACGAATACCACCAGTACAGTACAAAAGAAACTTCTTGTCTTTTTCATCGGCGTATTTATCCACCACCATTTTTATTTCTTCACGGAAGGTATCCACATCGGGGCAAAATGCATTTTTAAAATGTCCTATCTCGCTTTCGTAATGATTGCGCATATCTACCACAACCACACCTGGCTCGTCAAGCGCTTCGTGAAACTCCAAAGCAGTAAGATGCTTACCCACTTTTGATAAGTCGTACGTGCCATGCTCCAAGCCATCGGCAACAATTTTGGGACGCACCTTGATAGTTAATTTGTAAAACGATTTGCCATCATCTTCAATAGCATACTTAATAGGCAACTGATCCAAAGCTGGAATGGCATAAAGCAAGTCGAGAAACTGAGTTAAATGCTGTTCGGGCACACTCATCTGTGCATTTATACCCTCGCGGGCAATGTAAATACGCCCGAAACAACCCAATGCAGACCATTGAGCATAAATTTCGTCGCGAAATGCATGTGGGTTTTCAATCTCAAAATATTTGTAAAATGAAATAGTACGGCGCTTAAACGGCTCGTTTTGTAGTTGTTCTTTTAATATACGACGGTCGATACGATTGTGTAACATATTGAAATAGGAGCTTGTAACATCAGCTGTTACTTCTTTTAGAATTAATAAATACCTGTCAATAACAACCATTTTGATGAATTGTTTTACTATAGATATTTGCAATGAAGCTATAAATAAAATCAATACACAACTTAAAATACTGATTATCTATATAATAAACAAAACATGCAACTTCGACATTACAAAACGATTATTTTTAACATTTAAATATATCACTGATTATCTGTAAAATAGCCTCAAAATACATCAAAATAGACAATTTGTAATTATTTCAAATTAAAACTAAATCAAAAGTAGGTTGTTTAAGGGTAACATACTAACAAACATTTTTTTAGATACAATGAATACCAATAAAGCAATACCAAAAGAAATAGAAGAATTAGAAAATGAGGAATGGTTTTATTCACTCGATTATGTATTACAACAATGGGGCCCCGATCGGGTTGTAGAGCTCTTGCGCCAATTGCAAGTGCGCGCTCACAAGGCTGGCGTAGAATTGCCATTTACAGCCAATACCCCTTATATCAACACCATAACACGCGACAAGCAAGTTCCATATCCCGGAAACCGCGAGATAGAACGCAAAATTAAGAGTATTATTCGCTGGAATGCCATGGCCATGGTTGTAAAAGCAAACAAAAACGATAGCGGCATTGGTGGTCACATTTCGACCTATGCATCGGTAGCAACCCTGCTCGAAGTTGGTTTCAACCACTTTTTCAAAGGCAAAAATGCCGAAGACGGTGGCGATCAGATCTATTTTCAAGGTCACTCAACTCCTGGCATTTACTCACGTGCTTACCTCGAAGGTAGATTGCATCAGGATAATATCTGTAATTTCCGTCGTGAGCTACACCCAAATGGTGGAGTTTCGTCGTATCCACACCCTTGGTTGATGCCAAACTTTTGGGAATTTCCAACCGTTTCGATGGGTTTAGGACCAATCATGGCCATTTACCAAGCACGTTTTAACCGCTACATCGAAGATAGAGAGTTGAAATCTACTTCTGCTCAAAAAGTATGGGCATTTCTGGGCGATGGCGAAACCGACGAACCCGAAGCATTGGGAGCAATCACCTTGGCTGCGCGCGAAAAACTCGACAATCTTATTTTTGTAGTAAACTGCAACTTACAACGTTTGGATGGCCCTGTGCGTGGTAATGGCAAGATTGTGCAAGAGCTTGAAGCAGTATTCCGTGGAGCAGGATGGAATGTAATTAAAGTACTTTGGGGTGGCGAGTGGGATGCACTCATCGAAAAAGACCACAAAGGAAAACTGGTAAAACGAATGGGCGAAATTGTGGACGGACAGTCGCAAAAATTCTCTATAGCCGATGGTGGATATGTTCGCAAAGAGTTTTTTGGGGTTGATCCTGAGCTCGAAGAAATGGTGAGCCACCTAACCGACGACCAGATACGCAAAATGAGCCGTGGCGGTCACGATCCTGAAAAAGTGTATGCCGCATTCAACGCAGCCGTGCATCACAAAGGACAACCAACCGTTATTTTAGCCAACACCATTAAAGGATATGGTTTGGGCGAAAGTGGCGAAGGAAAGAATATTACACACTCGCAGAAAAAGCTCAATGAAGACGAGTTGAAGGAGTTCCGTACGCGTTTTGGCATTCCATTGTCGGACGAAGAAGTGGTGAAAGCTCCATTCTACAAACTACCTGAAGATTCGCCAGAAATGCAATACCTCAAAAAACGTCGTGAGATACTGGGAGGAAGTGTGCCTGAACGTCGCACTGACATTCGCCCAATAAAAACACCACCCGAAGAAGTATTTGCCGAATTCTACAAAGGTTCGGAAGGTCGTGAGTTATCAACGACCATGGCTTTTGTACGTATATTGACCAAATTACTCAAAGATAAAGAAATAGGTAAACTAATTGTCCCCATTGTGCCTGACGAAGCCCGTACCTTTGGAATGGAATCCTTGTTCCGCGCCAATGGTATTTACTCGCACGTAGGACAGCTTTACGAGCCGGTTGACAAAGAGCAATTGCTTTATTACAAAGAAGCCAAAAACGGTCAGATCCTCGAAGAAGGAATTAC
>JAGNPC010000222.1 GCA_017989795.1 Paludibacter sp.
GTTGTTTCATTTCGTCCAAAATAAAATCGTTGCCACCACCAATAACCACATCAAGGTTGTTAAACGCCATTTGGGGCGCAATGATCTCGTATTTTTTTCGACTATAAGTATGTGATGCACAATCGGCAGGAGTCGCGTGCGGAAACTCGCAAGTAACAACTAGTCCGGCCGCTTTTTTTTGCTCTATTTTCATGGCCTCGAGTATGGTCGCCAACGGTTGATAGGCGCTGTCGGGGTTAAGTTTCACCAAGTCGTTTTTGGAGTCGGCTACTGGATAGATAGATACATTCCCAGCCTGAGCAGCTATGCCAGTCATGTAGCATGATGTGGTAGGAGCCGAGTCGCCAATGGGCGCATTGGAGCAAAAAGTGCTCACAGTGCCACAAATGTACGGGTCTACAGCCAGTTTTGTTCCTTCGTTGCGGTAGGTTTTTAACCATCGTGAAGCCGACAGTACACTGAGTGACGTGCCGTCGGGAATCATAACGATTACATTTTTGGTAGGCTTTACTTTTGTCGAAAAAACAAAGGTGCTACTTACTAATACTATAAAAAGAGATGTGAGTATTCGTTTCATTTTTTTTTGTTGTGTATAATATTATATTTACAAAAGTATATTTACAAAATTACATTTACAAAAGTAGTTTCTTTTTTTGTTTCATCGCTACTGTAAATCGTAAAAAAATCAGCACATTTTAATGGTTAGTCTACCGAATACTCAATACTTACAACCACTCTTACTTTTTTGTAAATGTCGTTTACATTGCCCTGCGAATAACCACTATCACCTGATGGCGACATTATAGCCTGGTCTCTATCCACAATAGAAAACAATCCTTGACTCGCTTTTTTAAGCTTGGCAAGTTTTACATCACTTTGTTTGGTAAATTCTGATGCTGCTTCTTTTGCATTTTGTGTTGCCTCCGAAAGCATTTGGGGTTTAATGTCGTTGAGCCCTGTGTATATGTATTTTATTGCCGGATTGTATTCATTGCTTTCTGCAATCAAAATACCTGCTTTTAATAGCATGTCGGTTTCTTTACTTACCTTATCTACCAAATCTACATTTACAGTTCTTACTTGTAAGGTGTTTTCGATAATATAACGAAATGCGCCAATATCATTGGTGTATTCCCGTGCAAGCTTGTCGGTAACATTTAAGTTTTGCTGAATAATTTCGTTTTTCTTTAAACCATTTTCAAGTAAAAAGGCAATAATTTTAGTCCTATTTTCCTCACTTTCTTTACTTCCTTGCGCTAGATCGTTTGTGGTTATTCGGGTTTTAATCGTCCAAACAGCGAAATTCGATTTTACTTCTTTTTCAGAGAACCCTTTTACCGAAATACTTCTGTCTTCTTTTCGAAAACGCTCTATCGATTGACCAATAAAAAAACCTAAACTCGAACATCCAATAATAATTGCAATACTAATGAGTATTACGTTGTTTTTTTCATTCATACTAATTTTTGTTATTTATTAAATCTAATTACTTTTAGCCAATTTAAGTTTCCCTTAATAAAAAAAAGCCACAAATTAATGTGGCTTCTCTGAGTTTGAAATATAAAAGAATTATTTCTTTTTAGTTTCAGCTTTTTTATCGCAACAAGCTTTTTTCTCGCCTTTATCGCATTTTTTTTTCTCGCCTTTAGCGCATTCTTTTTTCTCACCTTTGCAGCATTCTTTTTTAGTTTCTGCTTTTGCACTTTCTTTTGCTGGTGTTTGAGCCATAACGTTTGCCGAAACAAACATAGCAACTACTGCTAGTATAAAAATGTTTTTTTTCATGATTGTTTTTTTTATTTGTTTTTTTTATTGTAATGAAATTAATTCTGATGCAAATATATCAAAGTCTTTGCCAAATTAACGCACCGAAATGCTATTTTGTTGTTACTTTTCAACACATTAACTAAAAAGGCACTTTATTCAATATTTATTCAGTAAATTCCATTAAATAAGCCTTAATAAATGCATCAATATCGCCATCCATCACAGCATTCACATTCGATGTTTGGTAGTTAGTACGGTGATCTTTCACGCGACGGTCGTCAAAAACATAGCTTCGAATCTGCGATCCCCACTCAATTTTCTTTTTACCTGCCTCCACTACTGCACTTGCCGCTCTACGTTTTTCGAGCTCCAGCTCGTAAAGTTGCGATTTCAGTAAGCGTATTGCATTGTCTTTATTCCCAAACTGCGAGCGACTTTCAGTGTTTTCAATCACTATCTCATCCATCAAGTTGGTTACGGGGTTCATAAACTTGTAGTGCAAGCGTACGCCTGTTTCTACCTTATTTACATTCTGTCCACCTGCACCCGACGATCGGAAGGTATCCCACGATAGCATGCCTGGATTTACTTCAATCTCAATGGTGTCGTCCACGAGGGGAACAACATACACCGATGTGAACGAAGTCATACGTTTACCTTGCGCATTAAATGGCGATACACGAACCAATCGGTGAACTCCATTTTCGCTTTTCAGGTAGCCATAAGCCATTTCGCCATCAAACTGCATGGTTACAGTTTTTATTCCTGCCTCATCGCCATCCTGTATGTTGGTAATTTCTACCTTGTAACCTTGGCGTTCGGCCCAGCGTTGGTACATGCGGAAAAGCATATCGGCCCAGTCTTGCGCTTCGGTACCTCCAGCACCTGCCACAATTTTGATCACGGCTCCCAGTTTGTCTTCTTCTTTCGAAAGCATGTTTTTGAGCTCCAGTGTTTCCACTTGCTCCAAAGCTATGCGGTAAGCTTCGTCCACTTCCTCTTCGGTTACGGCTTCTTCTTTGTAAAAATCAAACGATAATTGAAGCTCATCAATGGCTGTTTTAACATCCTTGTAGCCTTCAACCCAATTTTTTAATTCTTTGATTTTACGCATTTGAGCTTCGGCAGCTTTCGCATCATCCCAAAATCCAGGTACATGCGTGCGTAACTCTTCTTCTTCTATTTGGATAGTCTTTGAATCGATGTCAAAGGTACCTCCTCAACGCGATCTCGCGCTCCAACACATCTTTTAGTTGGTCTGTAGTAATCATTAGTTTGTATTTTTTAAATTAGTAAATAAATTAGTGATTTTTGTGAATGTGCGATAAACTTTTTACTTGCAGTGTCTTGTTCCCATCTCCTCAAGGAGAGGGGGTAGGGGTGAGGTCGAAAAATCAATAAATAAAGATTGACCTCACCCCAGCCCTCTCCTTGAGGAGAGGGAGTTACCGCCTGCAAATCAAAAACATATTAGAAATAATCAAATTTCAGAAGTTTACAACAACTTGAATATCATATATGGTCGAATTTCATTTTTCTATAACTCAGCTTAATATTAATATGCGAAAGTTTAATTAGTAAGTTTGCAAATGTACGGAATATATTTCCGTTCTTCCTTATTCGTAAGTAAATAAGGTAGTTTATCTACCTCAGTCGTTCCAATCGTGATGCATCAAGCCGAAGCAAAATAAAAAGCATGATGGTAAAGCCCCAGAGCGACGAACCGCCATAACTAAAAAATGGTAGCGGTATACCAATAACCGGCATAATTCCCAGCACCATACCAATATTAATCATCAGGTGAAAAAAGAATATACTAGCTACGCAATAGGCATAAATGCGGTTGAACGATTCGCGCTGCCGTTCGGCTATTCGCAATATGCGCATGAGTAAAAGCCAATAAATTACCAGCACCAAGGTGGAACCCCAAAAACCATGCTCTTCGCCTACGGTGCAGAAAATGAAATCGGTGTCCTGCTCGGGCACATATTTGAGTTTCGTTTGGGTGCCATTTAAAAAGCCTTTGCCCAAAAATCCTCCTGAACCAATGGCTATCTTCGACTGATTTACGTTGTAACCAGCACCCGAAAGGTCATCTTCCATGTTTAGAAGTACCTTGATACGTATTTGTTGGTGCGGTTCGAGCACTTTTTCGAACAAATAATCCGACGAATAGCAAAATACTACCGAGCCCAACGCCACAGCAATAAGCAACCAATAGTTTTTGTGCCGGTGCATGGTACCTACAAACAGCAGGTATAATGAATTGGCAATTACAATGCTGATGGCTACATAATTAAAATTAATTTGATACCATATATTTGCGATTAACGAAAGGCCTACAACGAGTGCTATACCTGCTAGTGATAAGGCTACTTGTTTGCGGATATTGGCCACAAAAAAGGTGTAGTACAGCTCCATAATGGTAATTAATCCCATGGCTAATACAAAGCCCAGTGTTCCTTGGTCGATGCCAAAAGGGATGATGCTAAACCGGATAACTACTACAAATAAAATAACGGCAAGCACTATTAATAGTAAAATAATACCATTCATACCCTCGCGGTAAAGCATTAATAAAAATGCCACAAATACCAGT
>JAGNPC010000223.1 GCA_017989795.1 Paludibacter sp.
GGTATGATATTTCAACAATTCGATCTGAAACGATATTTGTTCCTGTGGTTTCGAGGTCAAAAAATACGATGGGGTTTTTTAATTGGAGTTTCATTGGTTGTGGGCAGTTGTATTTTGATTTATTCTTTTGTTTTGATTTATTCTTTTGCTTTATTAATAAAGAAGGTCTAAAGACTTTCGACCTTAGACCTTTTTCTTTATTTTATACTTGGAAATTTAATCGTTGAGTAGCATTGGCATCAATAGCATTAATAAATCTTCTTTTTCTTCATTTTCGAACGGAAGAATTAGGCCTGCACGTGATGGGTCAGTTACTTCAAGAACTATATCTGAAGAGTTGATGTTGTTTAAAATCTCAATTAAAAATGCAGATTTAAACCCAATTTTGATTGGATCTCCATCAAACTGGCAGTTGATAGTTTCTTCGGCTGAGATAGAGAAGTCGATATCTTGCGCTGAAATATTGATAAGATTATTATTGAAATCGAGTTTAATCAAGTTACTAGCTTGATTTGAGAATACAGAAACGCGTTTCAAGGCATTGAGTAAGCTAACTCTGTCGATAATAATTTTATATAAGTTTTGCTTTGGAATTACCCCATTGTAATTTGGAAAACGGCCTTCTACCTGACGGCAGATCATGGTGTAATTGGCTAGTTGGAAATAGGCGTTTTTAGCGTCGAACTTAATTTCCACTTCGCCCGATTCTTTTGGAAGAATATTTTTAAGCATAGTGGCTGGCTTCTTAGGAAGTATAAAGTTTACTTTTTCTTCCTCGTCGCTAAGCGAAATGCTTGTCAATGGCGTTGTTAATCGTACTAATTTATGTGCATCGGTAGCTACAAAGGTGATGAAGTCTTTGGTAATGTCGAAAAACACACCATTCATCACCGGACGTAATTCGTCGTCGGCTGTGCAAAACAGAGTTTTAGTGATGCCAGCAGCTAAACTTTCAACAGGAAGAGTTAGTACACGCGATTCTTCAAGTAATTGTGGTTTGCTTGGATATTCATCCCCGTTTTGACCTATGAAATTATACGACCCATTGGCCGATGTAATGACCATAGCCAAGTTAGTATCATTAATTGTAAAAGTAAGTGGCTGCTCCGAAAATTCGCGCAATGTATCAAGCAATAAACGCGATACTACGGCTACTTTTCCATCACCCTCTTGATTTTCGACATTCATTGACGTTATAAGTGTGGTTTCAGCGTCCGATGCTGTCATTGTAAGGGTATTACCTTGCAAATGAAGCAAAAAATAATCGAGTATTGGAAGCGAATTTTTACTGTTAATAACGCGACTGATAGCCTGAAGATGGCTTAGCAGTTCTGTGCTTGACACAACAAATTTCATATTTTATGGATTTAATTTTTTACTATTCTTATTTCAACAACAAATGTAATTATTTTTTTTTGAAATCTAACTCAAATTTGCAGTTGTTTTTACAAAGTTAGAGAGATAACAAGCTGAAATACTATAAAGTTAGCCTACTTTTCTCAATTTCGATACAAACGGAGGCTACTTTGGCTCCTAACGGTGGATTTAGTTTAGTAAGTTTAAGGGTGATGCTTTCTATTTGAGGAAGATTTTGAAGCAGTGCGTCAACTATTCGACGAGCAATGTGCTCAATAAGTTTCGAAGGGATTGCCATCTCTAACTTAATAATGTCATATACTTGTTGATAATTCAAGGTATCTTCTAATCTGTCGGTTGTGCCAGCTAATTCTGTATCTAAGGTAAGTGTTGCAGTTACATAAAAGGTGTTTCCTAGTTGCTTTTCGTGCTCTAGGCATCCGTGGTAAGCATGGAACTCCATGTTTTTTAATGATATTTTCGACATATATTAATTGTTTTTTTGCTGAATTGTACTCTCAAAACTACCATCATGCAGATATGTTTTGATTTTATCACCGGTTTTGAGTGTGTGCACTGATGTGATTTTACGCCCATTTACAGTTGTTATAGTGTAGCCATGTTTTAATAAAAAACTTGGCGAGTGTACTTCAATTGTTTTTTCTTGAAGTAATAGCTTATTGTTTTGAACAGCAATGTTTTTGTGTATAGCGCTTTTTAATCTGTTTATTTGTCGGTTAAGACTTATAAGGCGTGTTGTAGTTTTTGCTTTCAGTGCCTGTTTAAGCTTCCATCTAATGTTAATTAGTTGCTGTTTTTCGTTGTTTACTTTTTGATTTACAGTGCTTAATATTGTGTTGTATGTTGAAAATAATTCGTTGTCGGCCAATTGTAGTCGTTGTATTAAAAATTCGGCTACTGCCGTAGGTGTTTTAAGCGAACGAAATGCTACAAGATCGAGTATGGTGTTGTCGCGCTGATGCCCTATGCCTACCAATATGGGGAGTGGAAACTGAGCACAATTAATCGCTAGGTTATATGAATCGAAACAGGCGAGGTCTGTCACAGCTCCACCACCTCTTATTATTACTACAATATCAAAAAGTTGGATGTTGTTATACACCTTGTCGAGTGCTGCAATGATTGAGCTCTCGGCCTGATCGCCTTGCATGATAGCAGGGAAAAGGTGCGTGTAAAATACTAAACCAGAGGTGTTTTGTTGCATCTGATCTATGAAATCGCCATAGCCCGCCGCAGTTGCCGACGAAATGATGGCAATGCGTTGTACAAGCTTTGGTAGTTCGAGTTGCTTGTTCATGTCGGCTATGCCATCAGCCTCTAGTTGACGAATGATTTTGAGGCGTCGAGCTGCTGTTTCGCCAATTGTAAAAGCGGGGTCAATATCGCGAACTACCAGACTGAATCCATACTGTCCATTAAATTCAACTGTTACAGCTACTAATACTTTGATACCTGCACGTAGGCTTTCGCCAGTAGCATTTTCGAAATAAGGTTTTATCATTCGGTAGGCCGACGACCAGATTATTCCCTTTGTTTTGGCTGTCAGGCTATCCGAATTTTCTTCTTTTTCAATAAACTCCAGATAGCAATGGCCATTCGGGTTTTCGCGAAGTTCACTAATTTCGGCACGTATCCATAGAGGCGTATCAAAATTGAGTTTGATGATTTGTTGAATGCGACCTGTTAGTTCCGAAAGTGATATTGAGTTCATTTTGCATCTTGATAATATTACAAAGTTACAAAATTAATAGTTTAGTTCGGTTATGAAAGCGCAAAAAAAAGGCTTCGCTAACGAATAGCGAAGCCTTTTAATACTATCAGAATAGTTTTTTAGTTCACTATTTGTTTAAAAGTATCTTCAGTATTGAATTTTGCAAATTCGATATCTTTTTGAGCTTTTGCTTTGTAAGCAGCATCCATGCTAACTGCTTTACGTAGGCCAGCATAAACTGCATCGCGGTTGTTAGTGCGAGCACCAACTACTGCACCTAAGTACGAAGTTAAAGCATCAGGAGTAGCAATAGCATCTAAAGTAGTGCGAGCACCATTGTAGTTACCATCTAAAATTTGCATAATAGCTGCATTGTTTGAGTTTACTTTAGCCAAGTGAGTTTTAGCTTTCGCGTAATCACCTTTGATGATGCTAATTGTACCAAGTGCGTTTGCTACGTTACCTTTTGAGCCAGCAGCTTTACCAAATGATACTTCAGCGTTTGCTAAGTCACCTTTTGCAAGAGCAACTAAACCAGCGTTATAGTTAATATCAGGCATTGATTTTAATTCTAAAGCTTTAGCAAATAAGCGTCCAGCTTCTTCGATGCTACCTTGTTGGTATTTAACAACACCTAAGTTGTTGAATCCGCGAGCACAACCTGAATGTAATTCAGTTACTTTTGTGTAGATAGCAGCTTTCTCGTTTAAGTCAGCAGTTAAAGTAGCAGCGTAAAGCAATTCTTCTAACGAAAGTTTTGATGCATCTTCTTTAGCAAGTGTAGCTATTTCTTGGTCTGATTTACCTGTTACATCAACTGTTAATTTCAAACGTGAACGACGAAGTTCAGGAAGAATTTCTTCGGCAATGCTTTTAAATACAGTCGAAAGATTTTTGATTTCTGTTTCGCGTTGTTCTGGATCTGTGTACATGTTAAGTACATTCAAAATAACTTGTTTGTCTTGGATAGTTGAACCTTCCAATAGTTTTTGGAAGCCATCCCAGTCTTCAGCAGTAAATTTCGAGTCGATAGTAACTGTTGATTTTAATTTTTTCAATTCCTTATTTAAGAAATCGTTTGTTACTTTTTGACGTTTTTCGGCTAAGTTTGTATTTAGCTCAATAGAACCATCTGGAGATGCATAACCCGCAACTTCTAAACCTGTAACAGCTTTAGTTGTAGCATCTGTAGCTTCTTTAATTTTGTTTGTTAAAGCAATAACATCTTCCGATTTCATTTCTTTTTTCTGAATATCAGCTTTTTGAATAA
>JAGNPC010000224.1 GCA_017989795.1 Paludibacter sp.
GCCAATGGTTCTTTGCGTTCGTGATTGTGGTCGCAGAATCCGAGCCCGATCTTATGCGCTATAGGTCGTTCCTTAACGCCGCCAATAAAAATATCTGCTTGCTTTTCTTTCACGAAATGCGAAAGCTCTATCGGATTCGAATCATCCACAATGATAGTCCCTTCGTCGCAAAGCTTTTTTATTAACTCATAATCTTCGGGTGTACCGGTCTGCGAACCCACGATGACTGATTGTACCCCTATCAGTCGTAATGCTTTAACGAGCGAAATGGCTTTAAATGCACCACCTACATAGATGGCGGCCTTTTTGCCAGTTAGTCGCTCTTTGTACCAAGCCAAAGCTGGCATCATGTGCGAAATCTCTTCTTTCACCAGTTCGCGCGCCTTCGCCATCATGTCGTCGTCCTTAAAAAAACGTGCCACATCGTAAAGCGCATCACTCATATCTTCAATTCCAAAATACGATACCCGCATCGACGGAATATCATATTTATCTTTCATCAATTTGGCTAAATAATTCATCGAACCCGAGCATTGCACCACATTCAAGGCTGCATTATGAGCATTGCTGATGGCTTCCACACGTCCATCGCCCGTAATAGTTGCATTTACGTGTACGCCCATTTTTTTGTAATACTCCAATAAAATCCAAAGCTCACCAGCCAGATTAAAGTCGCCCAAAATGTTGATGCTTTTAGCCGGAATAGGATTATTAACTCGCCCTACCAACTTAAAAATCGATTCGCAGGCCACCTTGTAACCATCTTTTTTCGAACCCTGAAAACCAGGCGCCTCCACCGCTATAACCGGAATGCCTGTTTCGGCCTCAAGCATACGACAGGCTCGCTCCACATCATCGCCAATAACGCCTACTATACAGGTTGAATAAATAAAAGCAGCATTGGGTTTATGCGCTTTAATCAGCTCGAGAGCAGCATCGTATAGCTTTGTTTCGCCACCAAATATCACATCACGCTCTTGCAAGTCGGTGCTAAAGCTCAGTCGATGTAACTCTGGCCCCGACGACAAGGAGCCGCGAATATCCCACGTGTAGGCCGCACATCCAATAGGGCCATGTATCAGATGCAAGGCATCCGAAATAGGATAAAGCACCACCCTCGAACCACAAAACACACACGCACGTTGGCTTACACTACCTGCCAGGCTCGCTTTGTTGCAATCTATCGTACGTTCATTTGCTCCAGCCGTCGAAACCTGATTCTGACGTTCTTCTAGTATGTGTGCCATAACTCCTCCTTTTTTATACCTTATTCGCAGAGGTATTATTCATTTATCGTGCCATTATATGTTTTACAACATATTTTATTATTACATTTTTATAATTATTGCTATATCAATCAGATAGAAATGAAAATATTATTGAATAGATGCCATACCTCAATAAATGCCTGTAAAAAGGCCTTTCAAAATCTTACATTTAGGTAGGAAAACAAGAGATTTCAACAGAAAAGGTAGGAAAAGGGACTTAAAATATTTTTGATAATAGAAAACCACAATTGATTCTAAATGATGAAATAACAAAAAGAAAAATCTTAATTTTAAAGCATTTATAAATAAATATATTAACATTGCATTTATTAAAATAACATTAAAACCATTATCAAAGTCAAAGAATTATTTATGAAACCACTCAAAACAGGATTATTCCTAATTTTAAGTCTTATTGTTTGCTCATTAAGCTGCTATTCTCAAAATGCAGAAGCAACCAAACAAGTATTAAAACGCAAAGTAGCAATTGCACGTTTCTCTAACGAAACACAATATGCCAAAGGAGCTTTTTACGACAAGGCCAACGATCCGATGGCCAAACAAGCACTCGATATTTTAAGTACCAAACTAGCTCTTTCTGAAAAATTTTTACTACTTGAAAGAGGTGATATTGAAAAAGTATACGAAGAATTAAAAGCTTCCAACGGAGGCAATACTCTAAAAGTAGGTGCTGATTATCTGATCATTGGCTCCATCACTGAATTTGGACGAAAAAACCAAGGTGATGCAAAAGTTTTCTCGCAATCAAAAACACAGGTTGTATATGCAGGCGTTAGCATCCGACTAATTGATGTAGCCACAGGCATGATTATATATTCCGAAGAAGCCAAAGGAGAAGCCGAAACAAAAAGCAAAACAGTGCTAGGATACGGTTCTACAGTTGATTACGATGCTTCATTAAATGATAAAGCATTGACAGTAGCAATTTCGCAACTCGTTGAAAACATCATAAACAACTGTATGGAAAGAGCTTGGCGTTCGTATTTTCTAAACTACGATGAAAATGGCATCATTATCTCGGGTGGTAAAAGTCAAGGATTGGCAGTTGGAAACACATTTGCAGTATTTGAAAAAGGTAAAAGCGTAAAAAACCCACAAACTGGTATGATGATAGAATTACCTGGCAAACGCGTTGCTGGCATAAAAATTAACTTTGTAGGTGGCGAAAATGCTCAAAACGAATTTGCAATGGTTGACTTAACCGATGGAACAGTGGACAAAGAAAAGCTTGAAAATTACTACATTACCGAAAATAAATAATCTAAATTGTATGAAAAAAGTATTATCTATAGCAGTCTTAACCCTTATTTTATGGGGTTGCTACCCATCAAAAACAACTCTCAGTGGGATAGAAAATGTATCGTTTATTGAACTATATGGCTCTGCAAACAATTACGAAATGATGGTTGATGTGTATATTGACAACCAACCCGCGTTTAAAGCAGTAGTTAACCAAGTAGGTAAAAACACCACCAAAACAACTAATTACCAACTCCCTACGGGTAAACACAGCATTCGAATTGTATACGCCAATCAAGAGCTGTACAAAACAGAAGTGTTTTTAACATCCCAAATTACAAAAAAAATTACATTAAAATAATCAAACAAATTTATGAAGAAACTCTTTTTTATTGTATGCGTAAGCGCACTTACAATGATTTCGTGTGCGCCAAAAACGACATTATACACATGGAACGGCTATGACAATTCAAGCTATAATTATCTCAAAAACAGAGATGAAAAATCACAAACGGAGCTAATTGAAACGTACAACAAAATTATTTCGAAGCAAAAAGGAACTCGAAACACTGTACCTCCTGGCATTTATGCAGATTATGGATTTTTACTTGTTCAATCGGGTAAGGTAAACGAAGGAATTAAAATGCTTAAGATGGAAGTTAGTTTATACCCAGAGTCAGCAAAATTTGTAAATAACATAATCAAAACATACGAAAATGAAAGTAAGTAAATATATAATTCCAGTTCTTTTAATTGCAATTATGAGTAGCTGTGCAGTGACTGAAAAGGTTACTAAAAATAAGGCCTACGCAGGCATGTATGCAAACAAACCTGTTTCGGTAATGATTATGCCCCCTATCAATAAAACATCGAATGTAGAAGCAAAAGAAATTTTTCACTCTACAATGCTAATACCACTTGCCAATGCAGGTTACTATGTGATACCTCCCTTTATGTCGATGGAAATTCTTAAAAAAGAAAGCGCGTGGGATTCTGAATTATTTATCAATAGTCCATTAAATAAATTCAATGATATATTTGGCGCTGATATAGCTCTATTTACAACCATTACGCGTTGGAATAAAACAGTACTTGCAACAGTTGATATTGAGGTTGAATATGTTGTAAAGTCAACAACAACGAATGAAATATTGTATCAACGCAAAGGAACTATCATTTACGATTCGTCGGCTGGCATTAGCGGGGGTGGATTAACTGGTGCATTAGTTAATCTTGCTGCATCGGCAATTACTACCGCTGCCACAAAATACGTCGACGTTGCTAAAGTTTGTAATGCTTACTCATTAAGCGATTTCCCGGCTGGTAAATACAGCTTGCAATACGAAAAAGATGGTGAATTGCCTGCAGGAAAAAAAGAATTTAAAATGAGTTTAAACTCAAAATATGTAAAGTATTAATAGTTTAAATACCAACACCAAAGAGCCCCCTAAAACAAATGTTTTAGGGGGCTCTTTGATATATAACACAACATTTACTCTTTCATAAAACGCCTTACAAAAACGCCTTGATCAGCATAAATAGTAGCAAAATAAATAGCTGATGGTAAATGGCTTACATTTGCGAAGTTTGTTAATTGCTCTGTACCAACACCCCCATTCACAGGTGTATTATTCCCATCCGGATTGTAGCTTTAAAGGAAATATCGAAGACATCACCTTTGAGTGCCTAAACTTTGTTGGAGCGATAGATGATGTCATTTAATTATATTGGGGAATGGTAGGTATATAAAAGACGAATGGTAGCTTAGTCTCACGACTATCTACCAATCTTTTTGTT
>JAGNPC010000023.1 GCA_017989795.1 Paludibacter sp.
GCCAAATCCCAAGTAGGGAAGGTGTTGGTACTAAAACGTGAGTGAACAAGTGAAATGCCACTTGTTAATTGCTCATCTTGTAAGTCGGGATAGTATTCGCGTAATTGCATGGTGTAAGCATACCTTTGTAAACCATTTGTTTGGTAGATAAGCTTACGATGTAAAAACCACGTTCTTTGGCAATTTCTGTTCCTTGAATGGCATTTTCTAATTTTTTACGGAGTACGTAAAGTTTTAGCTCAAGTTCTTTTTGAGAATTACACCCAGTTACAAAAATTTGAATAACATTTGGTTCGTTTGAAGCTGAAATAGCACCCAGACAGTCTGAGTTAACGGGTACTTCGCGTGTAGCAAGTAGGTTAAGGCCTTCTTTTTCTACGTATTGGTTAATGAGGTTTTTGCAAAACTCTGCTTTTTTAGCATCTTTAGGAATAAATACAAGACCTGTTCCATATCTACCTTTGGCAGGAACAGGAATACCTTGAAGTAAAATAAATTCGTGTGGAATCTGGATTAAGATACCAGCACCATCACCAGTTTTGTTGTCTGCGCTCTCGGCACCACGGTGTTCCATGTTTTCGAGCACTTGTAAACCTTTTTCTACAATCTCGTGCGATTTCTCGCCAAAAAGATTTAAAATAAGTCCTACACCGCAAGCATCATGTTCGTTTTGAAATGAGTACAGCGAGCGCTGCTCATATTCATCAATTTTTAAAGGGGTTGAAGTCATATCTCGTTCAAATTGTTTATTGGGCTTCTACCGAAACCTGATAGTCGGAAAATTAGTTTTATTGTTGTGAAAATAGTGGGAGAGCTCCTTGAAGCCTCCCACTAGTTATTGTAGATATAATACCTATTGTTAGAGTATTTATATTTTTAGCGAATGAAAAGCAATTCGCGGTATTTAGGCAATGTCCACATTTCGTCGTCAACAATTAATTCTAATTTGTCAACATTGTAACGGATAATGTCAAAATATGGAAGTACTTTATCATGGTAAGCTGCTGCTTTTTCGTACTCATGCTCCAATTTGTTTATTTGACGACGAGTATCTACCATATCATCCACAGCATTCTTAATTGTGGCTACGCGCTCGCCAATTTCAGAAATTAATTGCATGTTTAATTTGCTTAAGCCTTCTGCTTTATCAGCAGCAAAGGTTGCTTTGATTTTGTATACATTATCAAGTAATAAGCTTTGGTAGCGTGTTGCAACTGGGATGATGTGGTTCAATGTTAAATCACCTAATACGCGTGCTTCAATTTGAATCCATTTTGCATATGTTTCCCATTTCACTTCGTTACGAGCATGTAATTCTTTTCCAGAAAGTACACCTAGTTTTTCGAATAATTCTACAGAGCTAGCTGAAGTGTAAGCTTTGATGATTTCAGGAACGCTTGTTTCGCAATCCAAACCACGTTTTGCTGCTTCTACTTTCCACTCATCGCTGTAACCATTGCCATCAAAACGAATCGCTTTTGATGCTTTGATATATGATTTGATTACATCAAAAATTGCTTTTTCTTTTGTAGCTCCAGCTGCCATTTTAGCATCTACCTCAGCTTTGAATTCAAACAATTGAGCTGCTACAGCTGTGTTCAATACAGTCATTGTTGATGAACAGTTTGCTGAAGAACCTACTGCACGGAACTCGAAACGGTTACCTGTAAATGCAAACGCCGAAGTACGGTTACGGTCAGTGTTGTCAAGGAATACCTCAGGAATATGAGGGATGTTTAAGTTTAATTTCTTTTTGTCATCAATTATGATAGCCTCTTCACTTGTGCTGTTCTCAATTTTATCAAGTACTGCAGTTAATTGAGATCCCATAAATGCAGAAACAATTGCAGGAGGAGCTTCGTTAGCACCTAAGCGATGTGCGTTTTGAGCAGTCATGATTGACGCTTTCATCAATGCATTGTGTTTGTTTACTGCCATTAAGGTAGTAGCAATGAAAGTGATGAACTGTAAGTTCTCTTCAGCAGTTTTACCTGGAGCATAAAGAATAACGCCAGTGTCAGTACCAAGCGACCAGTTATTGTGTTTACCTGAACCGTTTACGCCAGCAAATGGTTTTTCGTGCAATAATACACGGAAGCCATGACGACGAGCCACTTTTTTCATGATCGACATCATTTGTAAGTTTTGGTCAACTGCCAAGTTACATTCGCCAAAGATAGGAGCAAGCTCAAATTGATTTGGTGCTACCTCGTTGTGACGAGTTTTAGCAGGAATACCGTATTTATAAGCTTCGAATTCAATATCTTTCATAAATGCAGCTACGCGTGATGGAACAGCACCAAAATAGTGGTCTTCTAACTGTTGGTTTTTTGCTGATTCGTGACCAAGTAATGTACGGCCAGTTAATGCTAAGTCAGGACGAGTTGCGTACAAACCCTCATCAACTAAAAAGTATTCTTGTTCCCAACCTAAGTAAGCGCTTACTTTTTTTACGTTTGGATCAAATAATTGACATACAGCTACTGCAGCTTCATTAACTGCCGCTAGTGCTTTTTTAAGTGGCGCTTTCATATCAAGCGATTCGCCAGTGTACGAGAAGAAAATTGTAGGAATAACCAATGTATCGTCAACTACAAAAGCAGGAGAAGTAGGGTCCCAAGCAGTATAACCGCGTGCTTCGAAAGTGCTACGGATACCACCATTAGGGAAAGAAGAAGCATCTGGCTCTTGTTGAACAAGTAATTTGCCAGCAAAATCTTCAATAATATCTTCGCCTGGAGCACCTGCGTAGTCAATAAATGAATCGTGTTTTTCTGCTGTTCCGTCTGTCAATGGTTGAAACCAGTGTGTATAGTGTGTAGCACCTAATTCAGTTGCCCAAAGTTTCATGCCTGAAGCAATTTGATTTGCAAGCGTCACATCAAGTGATCCACCTTTGCTTATAATTGAGTTTAGTGCTTTCAACGTGTCTTTCGACAAAAATTTGGCCATGGCAGCCTTATTGAAAACATATTTTCCATAATACTCAGAAGTGAATTTTTCTGGAGCAGATACACAGAGTGCTTTTTTCTTAAAAGCTTCTTCTACGGCTTTGAATCTTAACGTTGACATAATTTTTAATTTTTATTTACTTGTTAATTTATATTTTGTTTGAAAGTACAATTACTTACGTTGTGTTTGAAATTGAATGCAAAATTAATAAAAATGTAAGTTTTAAGCAACTAAAAACATTGATTTTAAACTTAATTGTATTATCATGTTTTAATTTAAAACAATTATATATGCTTTTATTTTAAATTGATAGCAAAATCTACACTTTGCTTACAATCGACAAAAATGCATACGTTCTGTCATTATTTATGACAAATCGCATGTTGTTATCTGTTTTGTCATAAGTTGCAAAAATACGAAATAATACTATTAAAATGAAATTATTTTGAGAAAAAATGCATTCATTTTGAAAATAATTTTCTGAAATAGTCTCTATTTAGTAAAATCAATTTTCTAATTTTTAAAAAAAAGGCAGACTATTTCATCACGAAGTAGCCTGCCTGTAACAATAAAACTAAAAACACACAAAGCTTTTAAGCCTTAATCAGAAAAACTTGTGTATGTGCTGTCCGAATTAGTCGAAATTAGTATAGGCAGTTTCGCCATGTACCGATTCGTCCAATCCAATTGCTTCGTGCTTGTCGTCTGCACGAACGCCAAATATTTTGTCTGTCATCTTAAATAATAAATATGTTCCTATTGCTGAAAAAAGTATTACTGAGACAGTTGCTATTAGTTGTATTTTTAATTGATCAAAATTACCGTAAATCGCACCGCTGTATTGGTTTTGAATTAATGGTGATGCGAAAACTCCTGTTAAAATAACACCAAGTATTCCTCCAATTCCGTGAACGCCAAAGGCATCAAGTGAATCGTCGTAACCTAATCGGGGTTTAACTTGGGCTACCATGATAAAGCAAATGATGGATGCAATTAATCCGATAATTAATGCGCTTTGTACAGTTACAAAACCAGCTGCACCAGTTATAGTTGCAAGGCCAGCAATAGCACCTGTGCAAATGCCAATAACAGTAGGTCGTTTGTCGAAATACCACTCTAGTGCAGCCCATGTTAATGCTGCTGCTGCCGCCGATATGTGTGTAGCAAGCAATGCATTCCCTGCTAATCCGTCGGCGGCTAATCCGCTGCCGCCGTTAAATCCAAACCAGCCAACCCAGAGCATTCCGGTTCCAATTGCCACTTGTGGTATGTTGTGGGGTGGGAGGGCGTGTCCTTTGTAATCGCGGCGTTTGCCTAGCATAATGGCAGTAATAATGGCTGCTACTCCTGCACTAATGTGTACAACTATACCGCCTGCAAAATCGAGTGCACCCATCTGAAATAACCAGCCATCGGCCGACCAAACCCAGTGTGCAATAGGGTTGTAAATGAATAGCGACCAAAGTATTGAGAATGCCAAAAAGCCTTTGAAGTGAATGCGCTCGGCAAATGCCCCGATAATTAAGGCGGGTGTAATTACAGCAAACATTCCCTGAAAAAGGATGAAAACTACATGAGGTATGGTGCCCGTTTTGCTTCCGTCGGCTAGTGTTTGGAAATGTGATATAAAATAGGGACTAGCTTCATTGATGGAGATGTTATTTAAAAAAGCCCAATCAAAACCGCCAATATAGGGTTTTAGCCATTCGATGCTGTTGGTGCCAAAAGAGTTGCTGTAACCCATTATTATCCATTCGACACTTATGACAGCAACAAGTATGAAAATTTGCATAAAAACGCTTAAGACGTTTTTTCGACGAACCAAACCGCCATAAAAAAGAGCTAAGCCTGGGATTGACATAAATAATACAAGGGCTGTCGACACTAATACCCAAGCGGTGTCGCCGCTATCAAAAGAGGAAGGGGTGATAGTTGTTTGCGCTGATAGGGTATAAGCCATCATCGCAAAAACCACTATCAGTAGTTTGCGTAAATTCATTTTTTTTTATCGTGTGTGTTTGAAAATAAGTGATTGAAGCTTAGGCTTCTGTTGTTTCGTTGTTGTATAGCGCAGCTGGTCCTGACTCACCATTGCGTATGCGGTACGTTTCTTCAATGTCGTAAACGAATATTTTACCATCGCCTTGTTCGCCTGTTTGGGCTGAGCTTATGATGGCTTTCACCGTTTTTTCGACATTTACATCGCGAACTACGATTGAAATCATACGTCGTTGAATATAGCCCGATTTGAAAACTTGACCACGAACCACTTGTTCTTCGGTTGATTTTCCTAATCCGGTAATATCCCAATACGAAAACCAATCAATGTCGGCATCGAATAGTGACTGTTTTACATCTTCGAATTTTGATTTTCGAATAATGGCTTCAATTTTTTTCATTCTGAAAGAATTAAATGTTTATTTGTTGTATATTGTTTCTTTTTGATAGAATATACCTAGTGTATATCATGCAATTGGTCAAATTGTTTGACAAATTGATATTTTAAAGGTTGTTTGTGTGCAAAAATACATCAAATTTTCAAATATGCAAACAAAATGCTGAATATTTGTTTGTGAGTCTAGTATTTTGTAATGTTAAATCAGTTTTGTGGTGGATGTTTGTATATAAAAAAAGCAGACCAATTCATCACGAATTAGTCTGCTCTGAAACAATAAAACTAAAAAACACACGATAAAAACAGTTGCAAGAGTGTCAGCTTGCAACTGTTTGAACTTTATTTTTAATCGAATTTTGTATATGCTGTTTCACCGTGTTGAGTTTCGTCAAGGCCAATAGCCTCATCTTTATCAGTAACACGTACTCCAACTAACATATCGGTTATTTTAAATAATATAAATGTACCTATTCCCGAGAATGCAATGGTTACTAAAGTAGCTATGGCTTGTGTTCCAAGTTGAGCCATGTTGCCGTAAGCAGCACCACTATAAGCCGATTGAATAGCTGGAGTAGCAAGGATACCTGTAAGGATTGCTCCTAAAATACCACCAATACCATGAACTCCAAATGCATCTAACGAGTCGTCGTAACCAAGTTTTGGTTTTACGTAAGCTACCATAAAGAAACATACAAGTGAAACGGCTAGACCGATTATTAATGCTCCACCAACTCCTACAAAACCTGCTGCTGGCGTAATGGCAACTAAACCACCTACTGCACCTGTGCTAATACCAACAACGGTTGTTCTTTTGTCGAAAATCCATTCCAATGCTGCCCAAACTAGTGCTGCCGCTGCTGCTGCTATGTGTGTTACCATCAATGCGTTAGCTGCTAGTCCATCTGCTGCTAATCCGCTACCTGCATTGAAACCAAACCAACCTACCCAAAGCATAGCTGCACCCATTACTACATAAGTGATGTTGTGAGGTGGAATTGCATGGTTTTTATAATCGCGACGTTTGCCTAACATTAATGCTGTTACAATTGCTGCAATACCTGCATTGATGTGTACGACGGTACCACCAGCAAAATCTAATGCACCCATTTTAAATAACCAGCCATCGCCCGACCATACCCAGTGAGCAACTGGATTGTAGATGAAAATAGACCAAAGTACTGAGAATAACAAAAAGCCTTTAAATTTAATACGTTCAGCAAATGCACCAATAATAAGCGCTGGAGTAATTACTGCAAACATACATTGAAACATGATGAACAAAATGTGAGGAATTGTTCCTATTGTGCCACCATCGGCTGTTGGTTGTGAGTGTGAAATGAAGTAAGGACTTAAATCGCTTACGTTAATGCCATTCAAAAATGCCCAATCAAAACCACCAAAATATGGTTTTAACCACTCTATTGAACTTGAGCCAAATGCATTTGAATAACCAAAAGCTACCCACTCAATACTGATAACTGCTACAAGTATAAAAACTTGCATAAATACGCTTAATACATTTTTGCGACGAACCAAACCGCCATAAAACAACGAAAGTCCAGGGATCGACATAAATAATACCAAGGCAACGGCTACAATCATCCAAGCCGTGTCGCCGGCATCAATTGTTGGTACAATTGGGGCTGCCGTTTGTGCCATTAATGTGCTACCTAATCCAGCAATTAGTGCTGTAATTAAAAGAATATATTTTTTCATTTTTTCTGCTTTTAAAATTTCAAACTTGATTACACTTATTTCGAATCTGCATTATACAATGCTTCAGGGCCTGATTCACCATTACGAATGCGGTAGGTTTCAGAGATGTCGTACACAAAAACCTTTCCGTCGCCTAGTTCACCTGTTTGGGCTGAACTGATAATTGCTTTTACGGTTTTGTCGAGGTTGATGTCACGAACTACAATCGAAATCATGCGGCGTTGGATGTAACCTGATTTGAAAACTTGACCACGAACTACTTGTTCTTCTGTTGATTTGCCTAGACCAGTAATATCCCAATATGAGAACCAATCAATGTCGGCATCCATCAAAGCTTGTTTTACATCTTCAAACCTTGATTTACGGATAATTGCTTCAATTTTTTTCATTTTGTATGTTTTTTAAATTGTAAAAAATGCTGTTTTATTGTAAGATATTGAGCTAATTTAATTTAATTTAAGCTCAATATCTTTAATTCAAAATCTTTTTCAAATCAATTATTTATAGTGTGATACCAGCTACGAACATGAAATCTTCTCTGTTAGGATTCAAAATAACGCTTGCTTTCAATGGAATTGAAAATGTTTCTGAAATTTTAATTTCTTTAGTTACAGATGCACCAATGTTTACAACGTTGAAACCACCATTGTTTGAGAATACCCCATTTCCAGCTCCTAAAAATACGGTTACTTTTTTAAATGCATATCCTGCTTCAAAATATAAATCGTTATCAACATTCAATAAATAGTTTCCTGAAAGTGATAAGCTACCAGTTGTGTATCCTAAATTTGCTTCGAGTCCATGCGAGCCACCTTTTTTGTAATCAAAGAATTTATTGCCTGAATAATAATAATCGGTAATACCTGCAAATAAACCTGATTTAAATGTGTATTTAGCATATAAATCTGCTTCCTGCATCAACATGTCACCTGCAAATTCTGTTGATGCCCATGCACCAATTGAAAAGCCACCTGCTGTGAAGTCTAATGTTGGTTGAACTGCTGCACCTGATTGATAAGTTCCGCGCCATACATACGAACTTACGATGTCGGCAGATGCTTTAAACTCTTGTGCTTTTACACTACTTGTTGCTACTAAAGCAACCATTGCTACTGCGAAAATTTTTACTGCTTTCATAATCTAAAATTTTTAATGTTTGTAATTTAGTTATATTTGTTTTTGTTGTAATGATATCAAAATGATTAATTAAACAATTAATAGCTGACGTTTTGTTTTAATTACTTTGCAAAGATATACAATATGTCATACATGAAGCAAATATTATAATCATTTAGTCTAATGTTTTTTGTTGTTGTGTCAAATTGTTGAAATTTTTATTATTATGCTTTCATATTGAAACATTATTTAATAAAATTTGTTCAATTTGATATTTGTATCTTTTTGCCTTGCTGTGTATTGTAGACTAAATTTATTGATTTTTGATTAAAATGACATAAAAAAACGAGAATACATATCAATAATGTACTCTCGTTTTTAAATTTGTAGCATTTTGTAATAAAAATGCTCTATTTGTTTATCTAAAAACTATAGTTTGGCAATAGTTTTTATTTGTAAAATAATGTCTTTCGCAAATTTATCGGCTTCATCGTAACTAGCAGCCTCCGAATAAATGCGGATAATTGGTTCGGTGTTCGATTTACGTAGGTGTACCCAGCCTGTTGGGAAGTCAATCTTTACGCCATCAATATCGTTAACCTCAAATTGTGCGTGTTGCTCTTTAATAGTACTTAATATAGTATCAACATCTATTTCGGGAGTAAGCTCAATTTTATTTTTCGATATATAATATTGTGGGTATGTTTTACGAAGTTCCGACACTGTGGTTTTTTTCTTGGCCATCATGGTCAAAAACAAGGCTATACCTACCAATGCGTCTCTGCCGTAATGACTTTCAGGGTAAATAATACCGCCATTGCCCTCGCCACCAATAATGGCGTTGGTAGCTTTCATGGCTGTCACCACATTTACTTCACCTACAGCAGCTGCTGTGTAGGTGCATCCGTATTTGTTGGTCACATCGCGCAAGGCACGTGTAGAGCTTAAGTTCGATACGGTATTGCCTGGCGTGTGCTCCAGTACGTAGTCGGCAATCGATACCAAGGTATATTCCTCGCCAAACATAGAACCGTCTTCGCATATAATAGCTAAGCGATCTACATCAGGGTCAACCACGAATCCTACATCGGCTTTCGAAGCTTTCATTACGTTCGATATTTCGGTGAGGTGCTCGGGTAGGGGTTCTGGGTTGTGTGGAAACTGTCCGTTAGGTACGCAATAGAGTTTTTCTACTTGCGTTACACCTAATGCAGTAAGTAGTTCTGGAATTGCAATTCCGCCTACAGAGTTTACACAATCAATGGCTACTTTAAAATTGGCAGCTTTAATTGCCTCTACATCTACTAGTTGTAATGCAAGTACGCTTTCAATGTGTTTTTTTGTATAGGTGTCGTTGTATGTAAGCTGACCTACTTCATCCACTTCAGCAAATATAAACGATTCTTCGGCAGCTATAGCAAGTACGTTTTCGCCAGCTTGCGCATTGAGGAACTCGCCTTTTTCATTCAGTAGTTTCAGCGCATTCCATTGTTTCGGGTTATGGCTTGCTGTAAGAATAATGCCGCCAGCTGCTGCTTCCATGGTTACTGCCAGTTCGGTAGTAGGTGTAGTAGCTAAGCCAATGTTAACTACGTCGAAGCCCATTCCCAATAAAGTGCCCACAACCAACTGATCGACCATTTGCCCCGAGATGCGTGCATCGCGTCCTACAACAATGGTTTTTGAGGCTGTTTGTTTGTTATTTTTAATATTAGTGGCATAAGCTGCTGTAAACCGAGCTATGTCTACTGGGTTTAGTCCGTCGCCTACTTTTCCGCCAATCGTGCCACGAATGCCCGAAATAGATTTGATTAAAGTCATTACTATAAATGATTTTTATATGTGTTTTTATTTTTTGATAGTCATGCTAATATCGTAACCATAAGGTATTACGTATTTTTCGTCGGTCTCAAAACCAAGTTTCGAGAATACAATCAATTTTGCTTCAGCATTGTGGAATTTCATCATCGAAACGGCTTCTTGCCAGCCTTCGCATGCTCTTTTGTCGGTTAAGTCGTTAAAATAAAATGTTGTAGGGAATGCACCATCTGCAGTGTTTTTGTGTGATATTGTATCGGGGTTGCTGCTGAGTGTATATTGTATGTAGCGAAACGAAATACGGTCACCACTTTCGGCTGAGTCGGCATTTAATTTACCATCTAAATATTTATCACCTTGATTTTCGAGGCGTATATATAATCCTGATGCGGTTTTGTAATACACATTGTCTGGAAATGGAATAACGTTAGGCATTTTAGTAACCACTTTTATTTTTTGTCGAGCAATAAAATTCTTAATAAGACTTTGTTCCTCTTTTAATTGGTCAGCATAGGTTTTATCATTGCTGCACGATACAATAAATAACGAAGGGATAAAAAAAGCAAGTATAATTTTAAAGAAAAACTTCATAATAAATGGATAAGAGTTTATATTCTACAGTTTATATTCAATGATTAATAGCTGACAATTTGTAATTCCTTGCAAATATCCGATTATTCTTTCAAACCAAAAAGTTAAGAATGATAAATTAGCTCAATCTGTATGTAATAATTAATAATGTTGATTTATAGTATTCAACTTTATGTTTAATATCTTTTTCCAACTTTTTGAAAAATAAGTATATCTACGAATAGATTTGACTGAATATTTTGGTAAAGGGAAACTGATTTACAGTTTCCCTTTTAAGAATTGACCAGTATAAGAAGTGGTACACTTTATTAGTTCTTCGGGCGTGCCTTCAAAAACAAGAGTACCGCCATTGGTTCCGCCTTCGGGGCCGATATCGATGATGTGGTCGGCGCATTTGATGACTTCGGGGTTGTGCTCGATGATGATGAGCGTGTGTCCTTTGGCAATGAGGGCGTCGAATGCTTTGAGCAGGGTTTTGATGTCGTGAAAATGTAGCCCTGTGGTTGGCTCGTCGAAGATGAAGATGGTTGGCTCGGGCTTTTCGTTGGCCAAAAAGGAGGCTAACTTGACGCGCTGGCTTTCGCCTCCGGAGAGGGTGGAGCTGGATTGGCCGAGTTTGACGTAGCCGATGCCTACATCTTGTAGGGGTTTGAGGCGTTTAACGATTTTCTTTTCGATGGTGCCGGGGTGCTCGCTGAAGAACTCGATGGCTTGGTTGACGGTCATTTCGAGCACGTCGAAGATGCTTGCGCCGTGGTAGTTGACTTCGAGGATATCTTGTTTGAAGCGTTTGCCGTGGCAGTGTTCGCACTCGAGAACGAGGTCGGCCATGAATTGCATTTCCACAGTTACGGTTCCTTCGCCTTGACATTCTTCGCAGCGTCCGCCTTCGGTGTTGAAGGAGAAATGAGAGGCTGAATAGCCCATTTGTTTGGACAATTGCTGGTCGGCATAGAGCTTACGAATTTCGTCGTAGGCTTTGATGTAGGTGACGGGGTTGGAACGCGATGAGCGTCCGATGGGATTTTGGTCGACAAACTCCACGTCTTTGGCTAGCTGCATGGACCCTTTGAGGGCACCAAACTGGCCGGTGCGATCGGCAACACCTCCGTAATGTTTTTTGAGCGCGGCATAGAAAACGGTGCGTACGAGCGATGATTTGCCCGAACCGCTGACGCCTGTAACAACGGTCATTACGTTGAGCGGAAACTTAACGTCGATGCCCTTGAGGTTGTTTTCGCGTGCGCCAAGAATTTCGATATAGTTGTTCCACTTGCGTCGGTGGGTGGGTACGTCAATGGTTTCTTCGCCCAACAGGTATTTAAGTGTGAAAGAGTTGGAAACCTCTCCCCCAACCCTTTTTCCAGAGGAGTGGGGAGTTGTACCGAGCGATGGTACGGAGCCTTGATACACCACTTCGCCACCTTTGCGACCGGCATAAGGGCCGATGTCGATAAGGTAGTCGGCAGCCATCATAATTTCTTCGTCGTGCTCTACCACCACCACGGTGTTGCCCAAATCGCGGAGCTGCTTGAGCACTTTGATGAGCAGATGGGTGTCGCGCGAGTGCAGTCCAATGCTGGGCTCGTCGAGAATATAAAGCGAGCCAACCAAGCTGCTACCAAGGGAAGTGGCGAGGTTGATGCGTTGACTTTCGCCACCCGAAAGGGTGTTGGAAAGGCGATTGAGAGTGAGGTAGCCTAACCCGACATCGAGCAGAAACTGAATGCGACTATTGATTTCGAGGAGCAGACGTTTGGCTATGGCGGCATCGGTTTCGTCGAGCTGGATTTGACCAAAAAAGGTTTTTAGTTCGGTAATGGGCAACAATACCAATTCGGAAATGGATTTACCATCTACTTTGATGTAGGACGCTTCTTTTTTGAGGCGACTGCCTTTACAATCGGGGCAAACGGTTTTGCCACGATAACGCGCTAACATAACACGGTATTGAATTTTATACTGATTTTCTTCGAGCATTTTGAAAAAGGCATTGAGCCCTTCGAAATACTGATTGCCGGTCCACAACAGCTCACGCTGATCGTCGGTAAGCTCGAAAAAAGGTTTGTGAATGGGAAAATTAAACTTATCGGCAACACGAATAAGCTGCTTTTTGTACTCGCCCATCACCTCTCCACGCCAGCACATAACTGCATCTTCGAAAATTGACAAGCCTTTGTTTGGGATAACCAAATCCTCGTCGACACCAATAACACGACCAAAACCTTCGCAGGTAGGACAAGCACCGAGTGGACTGTTGAAGCTAAAGG
>JAGNPC010000024.1 GCA_017989795.1 Paludibacter sp.
CATGCACAAAAGCTTCGAGCTCCACCGTAGTTTGGGCACGAATATCAGTTATTTGTTGCAATGATAATTCGCGCGCAAGCACCACTCTTGAAAAACCACTCGCTTCAAGGAACTTCACTTTTTCAACCGTTCTATTATCTGTTTGTGTACTTGCATGAAGCGCAATGGGTGGCAAATTCATTTGCAAAACTCCCATATCCTGCACAATAAGCGCATCAGCTCCAGCCTGATACACTTCATGTATCAATCGCTCTGCATCATCGAGCTGATCGTCGGTAAGTACCGTATTTAAAGCCACAAATACTTTCGCTTTGAACTGATGAGCATATTTTGCTAACTTCTCTATATCGTTCACTGAGTTTCCGGCGGCAGCGCGGGCACCAAACTGCGAGGCACCAATGTAAACAGCGTCGGCGCCATGATTAATAGCAGCGATACCACACTCCAAGTTTTTGGCTGGCGATAGTAATTCGATAAGAGCAGGATTGTATGTCATTCAAAAGAGATTAAAATTTAAAATGCAAAGGTACAAATTAATCCACAAATCAAAGCCATTGTTGATTACACGCAAAAAGCGGCACAAAACAGGATGTTTCGTGCCGCTTTACAAATAGTATAAAACGCGATTTATTTTTGCTCGATATAAGCTACAATTTCTCCTTTATTTACTAAATCGCCTTGTTTTTTCTCTACGCCAACAATGCGACCTGTACAGAAACTAGCCACATGCTCCATACCGAAACGTGTTTGTACCGAATAAAGAGGCTCCGATTCTTTGAACATTTTACCATGTACAGGTTCTTTTGATACGTCAGTAAAGTCAAGTTCCCAAATAACGCGACCCGAAACAGATGCCACGATAGGCTCAGCATTTGGATATTTCAACAAGCGAATATCAGGAATTTCAACATTTTGAGTTGCATATTTTGCTTTAATAGCTCCTTCTAACTCCATTTCGAAACGTTTTTTGGCATCGCCCGATTTGAAATCACGGTATTGTTTTTCGTGCATAGCAAACTCGAATAATTCTTCGTCGTCTTTTCCACGATCCCAACCATTTGCTTTCATCTCGTCGATAAAGCGTGGTAATTCATTTGGATAGTTATCTTGTGGATTGCCTTTGAAAAACTCAAATTTATTCTTTTTAGCTAGCGCAATAATTTCATCATCCAATTTGCCTGGCAACTGACCAGCTTTACCTAGAATCATATCCCATGAGTTTTTGTCAATCATAGTCCAACGTGGTTGGTCTTTCACAACAAACATCACATTCATCAAGGCAATATTTTTAACATACTGACTAAAAGGAGTTACCAATGGTGGATTACCTAATTTAGGCCATATATATTTCACTTCATCAAACAACATCACCAACAAATCATCAGTTGACAATTCTTTTTTGCCAACGCTCTTTAAGTGGCTATTAATATTAGCGTGTACACCCTTAAGGTCGGCCATCAATGAACCCATCATACCGCCTGGAAGTCCACATCCAACCAACAACGAAGTCATTAATTTATTTTTTTCATCAATAAAATAACCCAAGAAATCGTCGATAAAACTTTGAGTTAACCTACGAGCTTCCATGTAGGCATTCATATTGATTTCAGGCACTTTGAAACCTGCATCTTTCAGCATAGCTTGTACCGAAATAACATCAGGATGCACCATACCCCACGAAAGTGGCTCCATAGCAACATCAAGAATATCAACACCAGCTTTAGCTACTTCGAGCATAGATGCCATTGACAAACCTGGACCAGAGTGACCGTGGTATTGAATAACGATTTCGGGGTGAGCAGTTTTAATTGCGCGTACAATTTTACCTAAGGTTTCAGGGCGGCCAATACCCGCCATATCTTTTAAGCAAATTTCGTCAGCGCCGGCTTGAATAAGCTGCTCCGACATTTTAATGTAATAATCAGCATTGTGAATTTCAGAAAAAGTAATACACATTGTAGCTTGAGCAATCATGCCAGCAGCTTTTGCATATTTAATAGAAGGTATAATGTTACGAACATCGTTCAATCCACAGAATATACGCGTAATATCGGTTCCTTGGGCTTTTTTCACTTTGTACATCAACTCACGTACATCGGCTGGAACTGGGTTCATACGTAAACCGTTCAATCCACGGTCGAGCATGTGTGTTTTGATACCAGCGTCGTTAAATGTTTTGGTAAATGCACGTACTGCATCATTTGGGTTTTCACCAAAAAGCAAATTTACTTGTTCAGAAGCGCCGCCATTTGTTTCAACACGAGCAAAACAGCCCATTTCGACAATTACAGGTGCAATTTTCTCCAATTGATCTTTCCGTGGCACATACTTGCCCGATGCTTGCCACATATCTCTGTAAACAAGACTGAACTTAATTTCTCTTTTTGACTCCATTATTTATTTCGTTTGTTTTATTTGCTAATATACTGATTTACATATTAAAGAAATATTTCTTTAATTGCTGCAAAAATACATCATTATTTTCTATTACAGAAAATATTTTGAATATTTTTCAAACAATAATTGTTAACCTAAAAACAAATTATTATAAAATTGACCACATTTTTAGCTAGTAGAAAGTTAAACCGTAAATAAAACATTAAATTGAAGCAATATTAGCACGAAAAGTAAATAAAAAAAAGTTTAGACGAATCAACAAGCGCACAAATCTGCTGAAAGTGAGCAATTTATTAATACAAATAAGAATAAATCTTCACATACAATTAGAATTAATTATCTTTGTAAAATATAAGCGAACAATACCTTTTAAATAGCGTTTAGTTTGTGATTTCAAACTAATAAAATTGAATTAAAAAGAGATGAATTTTATACGAAAACCAGAATGGTTACGAACCAAAATATACAGCGAAGCCTCATTTTCAGAAGTAAGCTCGGTAATTAAAGAACACGGTTTACACACCATTTGCAGTAGTGGCAAATGCCCTAACCAAAGCGAATGTTGGAGCAAAGGAACAGCGACATTAATGATTGGTGGCGATATTTGCACCCGAAGATGTAAGTTTTGCAACACTAAATCGGGCATGCCACTAGCGCTCGACCCAAATGAACCAACCAACGTGGCCAAATCAATTCAGCTTATGAAACTTCGTCATGCTGTAGTTACATCGGTAGATAGAGACGACTTGGCTGATGGCGGTGCAGCACATTGGGCGGCTACTATATCAGAAATAAAACGCTTAAATCCAGACACAACGCTTGAGGTTTTGATTCCTGATTTTGATGGAAAAATGGAATTGGTAGATATGATTATTAACGAAAAGCCTAATATCATTTCGCATAACTTAGAAACAGTGCGCCGGCTCACGCCTCAAATTCGCACAAAAGCAAAATACGATACGAGCTTACAGGTTTTAGCACACATTGCTTCGCGTGGCACTGTAGCTAAAACAGGTATAATGCTAGGACTGGGCGAAACCGAAGAAGAGATTTTACAACTGATGGATGATGCGCTTAAAACAGGCTGTAGCATACTTACCATTGGGCAATACATGCAACCATCGCGCAATAACGTACCCGTAACAGCTTACATACATCCTGATAAATTTGCGGAATACAAGCAAATTGGTTTGGACAAAGGTTTTAAACGCGTGGAGAGTGGTCCATTTGTACGTTCATCGTACTGCGCCGAAAATCATATTGATTAAGAATTCAAAAAAATACCTGACTCAAAAAAATGAGTCAGGTATTTTTTTTAGATTCCTTGTTCGGTCAAGTAGCGCTCAGCTTCGATAGCCGCTTGACAACCGCTACCGGCAGCAGTAATTGCTTGTCGGTAATGTGGGTCGGCCACATCGCCAGCGGCAAAAACGCCAGCTATATTGGTACGAGGTGTACCAGGTATCGTTTTTATATATCCTACCTCATCCGTTTCGATCCATGGTTTGAAAACATCGGAATTTGGTTTGTGACCAATAGCCAAAAAGAACCCATCAATTTCGATGTGCACTTGCTTCTCGTCAGTCTCACCACGACGTTTCACCAAATTAGCGCCTTGAACTACCTTTTCGCCAGTTAGGCCAAGTGTTTCGTGTTCAAACAACACTTCAATTTTAGGATTGGCGAGTACACGCTCCTGCATAATTTTTGAAGCGCGTAAAAACGATTTGCGAACAATCAAAAATACCTTGTCGGCTAAGCCAGCTAAGTAGGTAGCTTCCTCACAAGCAGTATCACCACCACCAACTACAGCAACTTTGCGTTTACGATAGAAAAAACCATCGCAAGTAGCACACGCTGAAACACCTGAACCCGAGTATTTTTGCTCATCGGGCAAACCAAGATATTTAGCTGTTGCACCTGTAGATATAATAATAGTATCAGCCTCAATTACCTTTTCGCCATCCACAGTTACTTTGTAGGGAGCAGCCGACAAATCGGTAGCAGTTACATATCCAAAGCGAATATCAGCACCAAAGCGTTCGGCTTGTTTTTTTAAGTCCTCCATTAACTCTGGACCTGTAATACCAGCAGGATATCCAGGGAAATTTTCAACATCGTTGGTTGTAGTTAGCTGACCACCTGGCTGCATACCTTCGTACAGTACTGGCGATAAGTTAGCGCGTGAAGCATAAATAGCAGCTGTATATCCAGCAGGACCTGAACCAATAATCAGGCATCGTACTCTTTCTGTCATGTCTATAATATTTTTTATTCGTTTTCTATTTATTCTTTTTAAATAAGCTATCGCAAATCGTTAATCATAATACCTTTATACTTCGCTTTGTTAAACACAAAATAATCATCGTTAGCTTTAAAACCTTTTTGATAATTTGTAAGTGATAAAATTGATTTTACGCCTTTTTTATCCGTAATTTTTACCGAAACAAGATTTCCTGTAGTTTTATTTATTTGTATTTCGACCTTAGCAAACTCTTCATTCTTACTTTTGGGTAAAAGTTCAATTAAATGATTTTGCGACGATTTCTGTTTACTAAAAACGATCTTTGACTTAGCTTTAAAACCAGCAATAATTGCCATTGGGTTAATACTTGCCAGTTCATCCACTGTTGGTTCGGTTATGGACACTTCTTTATCAGCAACCATGTAAGTCCACTGCGTTTTCCCATCAAACCAAGCCTTGGTTTCACCCATGTCAAGCATAAACTTTTCAGCTTTCATCACAAAGTTTCCAGAAACCGACTGCGAATTTACAGCATTTTTTTGAACCACCGAAAGGCTAAAGTTTGTGCGCACAGCCGACGACCGAAAAGACGCCAGCAATTGATTCGTAATTCGCTCAGCATCAACATTATTTTGAGCTACAAGCGGCAATATCGAAAATATTAATACAGCTATCGACAAGCCAAATCTCGGAAATTTATTTGTATTCATCTTATTCAATTAGTAATTCTAAATTAATCATTAATTACAGTTGTTTCAAAATCTGTTCCAAATGATAATCGTCCATTACAAGCACCTGACGCGCCTTGCTACCTTCGAATGGCCCAATGATTCCAGCCACTTCGAGCTGATCGACAATGCGACCTGCACGGTTATAACCAATAGAAAATTTGCGTTGAATAAGTGAAGTTGAACCCTGTTGGCTAGCAACAATTAAACGAGCAGCCTCTTCAAATAACGCATCGCGTTTAGTCATATCTACCGAACTCAAATCAACACCTTCACCATCAGGATTAATGTATTCGGGTAAATAAAATGCCGTAGGATAGGCTTGCTGACCGCTAATATGATGTACTACATTTTCTACTTCGGGCGTATCAACAAAGGCACATTGTACACGCATTAAATCGTTTCCTTGTGAGAAAAGCATATCGCCACGACCAACTAATTGATTCGCACCAGGCGCATCCAAAATAGTACGCGAGTCCATCATGGATGACACTCGGAAAGCCACGCGCGCTGGGAAGTTGGCCTTAATTACACCCGTAATAATATTTACAGAAGGACGTTGTGTTGCAATAATCATGTGAATACCAACGGCACGAGCCAACTGAGCAATACGAGCTATCGGCATTTCCACCTCTTTACCAGCAGTCATAATTAGATCGCCAAACTCATCCACAATAACTACAATATATGGTAAAAAGTGATGCCCTTTTTCAGGATTCAAATTTCGATTGAAGAATTTCTCATTGTACTCCTTAATATTTCGTACGTGCGCTTTTTTCAGCAAGTCGTATCTGTCGTCCATTTCTTTACATAACGAATTGAGCGTTTCAACCACCTTGCTTGTGTCCGTAATAATAGCGTCTTCGCCATCAGGCAATTTTGCTAAAAAGTGCTTTTCAATATCAGCATAAATATTAAATTCCACTTTTTTGGGATCGACCAATACAAATTTAAGCTGTGATGGGTGCTTTTTGTAAAGCAAAGAAGTTATAATTGCATTCAGACCTACCGATTTACCTTGCCCCGTAGCACCTGCCACTAGTAAGTGAGGCATTTTGGCTAAATCAACCATAAATATTTCGTTGGTAATGGTTCGACCAAAAGCTACTGGAAGTTCAAATTTCGACTCTTGGAATTTTTTGGAAGCTATAACCGAGTGCATCGAAACCACTTGTGGGTCGGCATTTGGTACTTCGATACCAATAGTTCCTTTGCCCGGAATTGGCGCAATAATACGAATGCCCGTAGCAGCCAAACTGAGCATAATATCGTACTCGAGGTTACGAATTTTAGAAATACGCACACCCGCTTTTGGTACAATTTCGTACAGTGTTATAGTGGGGCCAACCGTTGCTTTTATCGAATCTATTTCGATACCATAGTTTTGTAAGGTAGTGATAATGCGATTTTTATTGGCATTTTGTTCCACCATATCAATCTGCGTATCGTTATCCGTACCGTATATTTTGAGTAAATCAAGTGTTGGTGCCTGATAATGGGTCAAATCCAAAGTCGGGTCGTATTTGCCTAATTTCGAGATATTGTAAAAAGGGTCTTCGTTTTCGTCTGAAGCTGCTTCTACCGGTTCGCTATCTACAGCAACACTATCAACAGGCTGTTCCGTTTGTTCAATTTCAAAAGGAACACTCGAATTGTCGACAGGTACCACCTCCACAACTGGCTTTTCGTCATCCAGTTCCAACTCATCCGATTCAATAACAATGCTCTCATCGTCGGCAGCTTTCACCACCCATTCTTCGGGAATAATCTCGGTACCCACAGCCACACTGCGTTCCGATTCATCGATAGGCGAAAAATCCTTTAAGCTTTCTTCAAAGCTCATTTCTGGTTGCGCTTTAATTTTCTCTTTTTTAGAAAATAAGCGTTTTAAAAATGGAATAGTTGACTTGGACGAAACAATGCTGTAGACAAGAAATACGCCTACTAAAGACATAATAGTTCCAGGTAAGCCAATATACGAATTAAAAAACTGACAGATAACCTCGCCATGCAAGCCACCAGGCGCAAAAAACAACATCTCTTTTACAAAAGGATTAAGTGCCAATGCCAATACGATAGACAACCAAAAAAGCCAGAAAAAGCTATGAAAAAAGGCAGATAAAACAGACATCGACTTAATTCGCAGCAGCTTAAAACCAATTATTAATCCAAAAAACAAAATTGTAAAAGACGATATCCCAAACCAACGATGAATCATTGTTTCGGCTGTAAGTGCACCCAGCACCGAAGTCCAGTTTTTTACATCAAACCTAGCCGACAATGCTTCGGCAAAGGGTAAATCCATCTTGCTTTGATCAGCAGCACCCGTAAAAAAATACGACACGAAAGCTAATGCTAAGTAAAGCACGGCTATTATTACAAATATACCGAGCACAAAATGAGTACGTTCGTCCACAAAAAATGAACGAAATGACTGCCAACTACTTGTAGTAGGAATATTTGATTTAGGTGCCGCGCTTTGACGCGAATTTATAGACGAATCTTGTTTAACTTCAGCCTTTTGAGTTGGTTTTATTGGTTTGCGTGGAGCCATATAATTAGTTTAATTTTTCGAAATGCAAACTTACATAAAAAAAACGATTTTGTCGTACATAATTTAAGCTGTATCATGCTTAACAATAAATTTCGACAGGTAAAAACAAAAAAAACAACTATCAAAAGCCATCTTATTAAACAATTTTAAAAGTAAATCGTTATTATATTAAAATTTATAGTTTTAATTTGATAGCAACAGTACATTTTAATAGAAAACTAAAACGGTATTTTAAGTAAATCAAAATAGAACTAGAACAATCAAAAACAATCAATTTTTTAAAAAAAGTGTATGAAAACTATTAAAAAACTATTATTTCTGACAGCTATCGTTGCTGCTTTTGTATCGTGTGAAATACCTGTGAATGGTGTAGAGTTTGAAACAGATTTAAATGTGCAAGCCCAACAGGATATTGCTGGAACAAGCACGATGAAGGTAGTTGCAGCAACAGGTAACTTTAGTAAATCGGGCGAAGTAGACCTCAATCAATTTAGTGATGTAAAGGACAGATTGGACAAACTAAAATCAATGAGTATTACACAAACATTAATTTCAGCCACTGATTTTAAAAATTCTGAAGGAATTGCTATCCAATCTACAATTCAAAATTTCACTTTATCATTTCCTGATTTAGGTATCACAAAAAATGATTTCCAAGGTACAACAACGAAGTTTACAAACATTATTGTCTTGTTTTCAGCTGCCGAACTAACAAAAATTCAAAATGCCCTTTTAAAAGACAAAAAAATAAAATACATGGTAAGTGGAAAAATTGAATCTCCTGTGTATCCAGTCTCTTTCACTGTAACCACAGGTTACACTGCCAATTTCAAGGTCAAACTATTTTAAGATTCATCTGAATATTACATAACTACTGTAATTAATCGAGACAATCAAATTAAGCTATCAGTGATTTTTCTGATAGCTTAATTTTTAAGAATTATTTCGAACATCAATTTTTACAGGCGCCAACTAAAACAACCACCACATGAAAACAATTACTAAATTATGTGCTTTTTTGATCGTATTTTTTTTATACGGAACAAGCATTGTATATGCACAGCAGGTGAGCACACTGTATTTTATGGATAACAATCCGTATCGCAACAAGTTGAATCCCGCTTTTCAACCCTTGAGTAATATATATATTGGGTTACCGGCAATAGGTTACACTCAGTTTGGCATTGGAAACAACGCGCTTTCGATTAAAGACATGTACAACCCCGATGGAACAACCAAAGATATAATTTCTATCTTAAAAGAAAACAATAAACTTCTGACAGATATTAATATTAATCTTCTCACTTTTGGATTTCGAGTGAAGGATGCTTATTGGAATTTCTCAGCCACCCAACGATTCGACATTAACTCCACAGTTCCTAAGAGATTGGTGAATGCGATAGAGGCAGGTACTCTGGATAATTCCATTGCCAACATAAATATAAATGCATTTACTGAAATTGGCCTAGGATATGCTCGAAAATTCAACGACAAATTTAACGCAGGGCTTAAATTCAAGGTTCTTTTGGGGCAAGCAAATGCGCAACTACAAAGCAACAGCATGTATGTAGATGAAATAGACAGTAAACTCAACTTAATAAACAGAGGAACTATTCGAGTTTCGTCGCCATTTGTAATTAATGGTGTTGAACAACTTCCGGAGATGCCCGATGTTACTGAGTTTTTAAAGCCATCGGGCATAGGAGCTGCATTTGATTTGGGTGCCACCTACAAAGTGCTTGACAACCTCACCCTTTCGGCTGCTTTAACCGATTTTGGTATCATAAGTTGGAATAACAACAATAAAAAATACAATTACGAATTTACTGCCGACCAATTGCCATTAAACCAAGATGGCTTAGATATGCTAAAGAACAACCCAAAAGACTTTTACGAGCTACTCGATTCGACTGAAAATTCATTTACTACCAACCTAGCACCTAAATTAAATCTTGGTGTTGAGTACGGATTTTATCAAAACAGGTTAAGCCTCGGGTTACTATCGCGAAATACTTTTTACAAAGATCAGCTATTTAGCGAATTAACTGCATCGGTGAATGCAAAACCAGTGAATTGGTTCGATTTATCAGCATCCTACTCAATTTTAAACGGACGAGGCAGCAATATTGGAGCGGGCATGGGAGTTCGCTTAGGCTTTCTATACTTATTTGCATCAGCCGATTATATTCCATTAAACTATAACAAAAAAATTATATTTGCCGACTATGACAATCTTGAAATACCTGCTTTAAACACCCGTAATGTGAATTTAGCTGTGGGTGTAAATTTTGTTTTTGGCAACAAACAGGATAAAGATAAAGATGGCGTAAAAGACCGACGCGATAAATGCCCTGACACACCCTTTGGTGTTATTGTAACCAAAACGGGTTGCCCATTGGATACAGACGGGGATGGCGTTTATGATTTCTTAGACAAATGCCCAGACACTCCAAAAGAAGCTTATGGAGCAATAGATGGAGATGGGTGCCCGCTTGATACTGATGGCGATGGCGTATACGACTTTAAAGATAAATGTGCCGAAACGCCAATGGCTGCTTATGGAAAAGTGGATAGCGTAGGTTGCCCTAAAGATACTGACATGGATGGCGTAGCTGATTATTTAGATAAATGCCCTGGTACACCTACTGGTGCAACTGTCGACTCGGTAGGCTGCTCCATTGACACTGACAAAGATGGCGTACCTGATTATATTGATAAATGCCCCGACACACCAAAAGAAGCTTTTGGGTTGGTTGATGCTGTTGGATGCCCAAGTGATAATGATCAAGACGGAGTGCCTGATTATCTTGATAAGTGCCTAAATACAGTTATCGAAGCGAGAGCAATGGTTGATTCGGTTGGGTGTCCGCTCGACACCGACAAAGATGGTGTTTACAACTACCTTGACAAGTGCCCTGACACACCGAAAGCTGCTTTTGGTTTCGTTGATACAGCAGGATGCCCTATTGACTCGGATGGTGATGGCGTTTACGATTATAACGATAATTGTCCTAAAGTAGCAGGCGTAGCTTCAAACTTTGGATGTCCAGAAATTAAAAAAGAAGTACGTATGTTATTTCAAAAAGCACTTCAAGGCATTCAGTTTGAAACTGGTAAAGCAACTATCAAGCCTGTGTCATTTACTATTTTAAATCAAGTGGCAAACGTTTTAAACGAAAATCCAAGTTATTTGATAGAAGTACAAGGACATACTGATAATGTAGGAAAGGTAGAGATGAACAAAACACTATCCGAAAACAGAGCAAATGCCGTACGAAACTACATCATTGCGAAAGGAGTTGACGAAAAACGAATCACAGCTAACGGTTATGGCGACACAAAACCAGTAGTTCCAAACACATCGGCGAAAAATAAAGCAAAAAACAGACGTGTAGAATTTGTAGTTAGTTTTGAAGAAATAAAAATAGAAGTGCAACAATAAATAAAAAGCATTGAATTATGCCATTAGAAGTGAGATTAGAATATAAAACTAATCTCACTTTCTTTTTAAAACAATTTTTGACACAAAAAATTGAATTACAACATATTAAATTAAAACACACAGAAATATTTAAAACAAAAACACGAAAAAATTTATCATAATCAATTTAATTTCAATAATTTGCACAAAAATGCATTTTACTTTAAACTATTTTTTATATTTTTGCTATCGAATATAAAATCACCAACAAAGGTTTACTAATTATTTACCGATATGAAAAAAAATAGATTTATCAATTATATACAAATCATTCTAGCGACAATCATTTTGGCATCCTGTTCAACCACTATGGATTTAGATAGCCGCTTAGACGATTTACTTTCGGGCCAAACAATGGTATTGCCCATAGGCAGCGACACAGTAACTCTCGATGATCTATTAGCCACATTTGATTCGGCAAAATATATTGGCACAAGTGGCAACGAAATTTTTGTAAAATACAAAGATTCAATGGAATGGGCTCTTCCAAAGTTTGATTTATTGGAGAATATAATCTACGATGACGAACAACTTATGCCCTACAATCCATTGTTTCCGGTACTTACTGGAAAACTGCCTACTTTTAATATCTTGTACAAATTACCCATTGATTTTAGGGGCACCGCAGGAATAACATCCATTGAAAGAGCTGAAATCATATCTGCAAAACTTGAAATGTTAGTACGGGTTGAAAACATCCCAAACATCACAGCATCCGATTTAAAATTCACAGCAAAATTCCCTCGAAAGCACTTCGAGTTTGATAATTCAACAGATTCGATTTTTGAACACAACCCATCATTTTTCAACACCTACGAAATAGCTAAAGACTTCGGTTCATTTAAAATTTCGGCACTCAATGGGGTAAGTGAAATTCCCATCCCTGTACAATTTGATGTAAATTTGGGAAGTAAAATTGTAGCAATACAACCAAATTCCAAAATAAAAATCTCCTATAAACTTACCAATGTAGTAGCTAAAGCCTATTACGGCACTTTTGACCCAAGTATATTATTTGGTACCAAAGAAGATGTTTACGATGCAAGCGAATTAATAAAAGACATACCAGAAAACGGCGTATTTAAACTCACAGAACCACAATTAAACATCAACCTAGCAAACCATTCGGGTGTAGGTTTTGAGTTAATTTTAGATTCACTCAAAGCATACAAAAACGCTGATGCTACTTTTGCACCAATATATGCGTTATTCGATGGTCAAAAATCGAAAACACAACCCATTGCTCGCAAACTGAACTTTGCTGACGCTGCACCAATTACAAAAATCACTCTGGATCACACAAGTGCAAACGGTGAAATTGCACGTTTTTTTAATTCGTTCCCTCTACCCGATCGTATTTACACCAAATTACGCATGAAAAGCACTTATAAAACGGGCGATGCGATGGAATTTTTCACTCCAAACGATAAACTACAAGCGCAGTTTGA
>JAGNPC010000226.1 GCA_017989795.1 Paludibacter sp.
TAAATGAATTGATGCTAAAAAAAACACTTACCTTTGCAAAATAAGTTTTTCAATTAGTAAATGGATAAGGTTTAAATGGATAAAGTTCCCGAATTAAAATTTAGTTTCGCACAGATATTACGCTACGGTTTGAAGTGGCTGATTTACACTATGCCGGTTGCAATAGCGGTAGGGTCGCTTGTGGCTTTGTTTTTGTGGTTGCTGGATACTGTGACGCACATCCGGTGGAACAATGAATGGTTGCTTTATTTTATGCCCTTAGCTGGTGTTGCTATTGTAGCGCTTTACAAATCGAAAGGTAAAAATGCCGATGCAGGTAATAATTTATTGCTCGACGAAATACATAAACCGGAAGCTGGTGTGCCCCTTCGGATGGCTCCCATGGTGCTTTTTACAACCATACTTACGCACTTGGTAGGCGGCTCGGCGGGGCGCGAAGGTACTGCGGTGCAAATTGGAGGGTCGATAGCGGCTTATTTTTCCAAAATATTCAAAATCACTGCTGTCGATCGTAGAACATTATTAATGTGCGGTATAGCTGCTGGTTTTGGAGCCGTTTTTGGTACACCTTTGGCTGGAGCCATTTTTGCTTTGGAAGTAATAGCCATTGGTCGCATAAAATTTAATGCCCTTTTGCCTACTCTTTTAGCATCGTTTATGGGGCATGTAGTTTGTGTTTTTTATGGTATTCAGCACACGCATTACAGCATCAGTTTTCACGAAATTCAAAACTTAGGATGGCTACAGCTTGGTATTAGCCCTCAAATATTGGTTTGGGTGATAGGAGCGGGTGCTGCTTTTGGTTTTGCAAGCAGACTCTTTGCGCAATTATCACATACGGTAAAGTTAATTAGTAATCAGCTTATTGGGCAAAAGCTTGTAATACCGATAGTTGGTGGTGTTGTTATTATACTTCTTTCGCTTATACCAGGTAATGCCGATTACTTAGGTTTGGGCGTAAGTACAGCTAACGGCAGTGGTGCCAGTATTTTGAATGCTTTCAAGGTAGGCGGTGTAGAACCTTTGAGTTGGCTTTGGAAAATTGCATTTACGGTTATTACCTTGGGTACTGGTTTTAAAGGTGGCGAGGTAACACCACTCTTTTTTATTGGAGCAGCATTAGGCAATACGATTGCCATGGTCACGGGGATGCCGGTGGATTTATTTGCAGCGCTGGGTTTTTTGGCCGTGTTTGCTGGCGCTACTAATACGCCAATAGCTTGCGCTATTATGGGTGTCGAACTTTTTGGAGGTGAGCATTTTATTTACTTTGCTGTAGCCACTTTTGTTGCTTACAGCTTTAGTGGAAATACTGGTATTTACAGTTCGCAACGCATTGAAAGGCCTAAGTGGTCATTTATAAGAAAATAACAGTTGGCTTATTTATAAAAAAAAACTTCTGCTATCGTAAGATAGCAGAAGTTTTTTAATGTGTTTCGTATAAAAACTAAAATTAGTTTTTTGGAAGAGCTTCTTTAACAACCATTGGACGGCCATCAAACTCAGCACCATTCAATTCAGCGATTACTTTTTTTGCAGCTTCGTCATCAGACATTTCTACAAATGCAAAACCTTTAGATCTGCGAGTTTCGCGATCGATAATCAATTTGCACGAATTAACTTGACCGTACTCAGCAATTGCTTCTTTAAGGTCGTTTTCTCTAACATTGTAACTTAAGTTACCTACGTAAATGTTCATATATGTAATAATTAATTTGTAAAAAAAAAGAAATAGAAGATCGTAGGTAGTGTTATTCCGAACAAATGTTAGGGGTTGACTTTAAACTCAACGAAAAATTATTTTTTCTTTCGGGCTCAAAGATACGTAATTATATTGGTAATTCAATTTTTTTATGCATTTATGTTGCTTTATTGTTGAAAGTTTTACGTTTAAATGACTCTGAGATGTTTTATTGTTGTTGTAATTGTATTAAATTCAAGAATTTAAGTGATTTAAATCTTTTAAAAAATAATTATTGTTAAATATCAGTCTATTTTATGTCGTTTGCGATATAAAAACTGTTATATTTGTATCGCAAACGATATAAGTTAGGTTTGCGAATTAATACAATATAATATAGTAAGATATGAAACAGCAATTTTATGATTTGAAAGCTACTACCTTACAAGGGAAAGAGGTGAGCATGGATATGTTTAAGGATAAAGTGGTGGTGGTAGTAAATACTGCCAGTAAATGTGGTTTTACACCTCAATACGAAGGTTTAGAGGCTATGTATAAGGAATATAAGGATCAAGGTTTGGTTGTGCTGGGATTTCCGTGTAACCAGTTTGGGAAACAAGAGCCGGGAACGGAAAAAGAAATTGCGGAGGGTTGTTTGATAAATTATGGTGTGTCGTTTCCGATGTTTGCCAAGGTGGATGTAAACGGTGACAATGCGCACCCTCTATTTAAATACCTTAAAAAAGAACTGAAAGGTACGTTGGGCGATGGCGTAAAATGGAATTTCACGAAGTTTGTGATTGACAAAAACGGTAAACCGGTCAAACGATTTGCACCAATTACAAAGCCCGAAAGTATGAAGAGCTATATTAAGGAATTGCTGGGATAGGGATGTTGATTAGATGTGCATTTGGTAGGAAGTGGCTGTGAGCGTGAGGGATAGCAGCGGCGTGCTGCCGTATTTCGGCAGTACAAGAGCGGATAGCCCGACCCGTTAGGGGCACGCCCAAATGAAGAAATGTAAGAATGAAGAAATGTAAGAATGAAGAAATGTAAGAATGAAGAAATGTAAGAATGAAGAAATGTAAGAATGAAGAAATGTAAGAATGTAAGAAATGTAAGGATGAAAAAATGTAAGAATGAAAAAATGTTGGGTTTTTAAAATGAACAATTATGGGGTATGAACAGTTAAAGCTTGATAATCAGCTTTGTTTTCCATTTTATGCGGTTTCGAGATTGATAACGCGTGCTTATCAGGAGGATTTGGATGCGATGGGGATTACGTATCCGCAGTATTTAGTGTTGATGATACTGTGGGAAAAGGATGGGGTGACGGTGAATGAGATTGCTGAAAAATTGATATTGAATACGAATACGGTGACGCCATTGCTGAAAAGAATGGAGTTTATGGGGCTTGTGGAGCGTATACAAAGTAAAACGGATCAGCGAAAGGTGATAGTGAGCTTGACGGAAAAAGCGGTGCTGCTGGAGCAAGAGGCGGCTTGTGTTCCGAAAAAATTGGTGGAGAGACTTGATTTGAGTGCTACGGATTTATCGTTGGCCGAATTGGGCGCGCTTCGTGAGCGTTTGAAACAGTTGCTGGGGGTGCTGGCAAGTGCTACTGAATTGAATAAATGAGTATTGAGATATTGAGTTTTGAGATATTGAGTTTTGAGATATACTGATGGTATTTAATGATTAAAAAGTAAAACGGTATGCGTACATTATTTTCTTTTGTTTTGGCGATAAGTGTGTCGCTTATGGTTGCTGCTGCTAAGCCAGTTAGCATTTATGATTTTAAGGTGAAAACGATAAAAGGCGAGGAGCTGAAGTTGAAAAAATACGAGGGTAAGGTGATTTTGATAGTGAATACGGCCAGCAAATGTGGTTTAACGCCGCAGTACGAGGGTTTGCAGGAGCTTCATACGAGTTATGGCGACAAGGGTTTGGTGGTGCTGGGGTTTCCGTGCAATCAGTTTATGGGGCAGGAGCCAGGCAGTGCGGAGGATATTGAGACGTTTTGTAGCGTGAAATACAATGTTAGTTTTCCCATGTTCGAAAAAATTGAAGTCAATGGCAAGGATGCGAATGCATTGTATGTGTTTTTAAAAGAGCAAATGCCGCTGGATGGCAAAAATGATATTCGCTGGAATTTTGAGAAGTTTTTGGTTGACAAGGAGGGTAAGGTGGTGAAACGCTATTCGCCTAAAATGAAGCCAGTCGAGTTGAAAGCTGATATTGAGAGTTATTTGTAGTTTTTAGCTAGCAAAATGAACACACAATTCCAATCGGGGTTGTGTGTTTTTGTTTAACATAAGATGTTTAGCATAGCAACACAATATGAGCTCGGCTATGGCAATGAGTGATATAACGCGTGTGATGTAATGGAACTTTATTAAAAATATATTGATATTTTAACTAGAAATAAGATTTTAAGTCTTTCGTACAGTAGTGTACAATCGCTTTATTTTGTAAAAAATTCAATTGTTTAAAAAAAAACAAGCTCTATTAATTTGTTTACTTGGATGCATTTTGATTGTAAATATGCTAGAATGGTTCTGTCAATTTGCTGTTCGTATGGCTTTTATTTTACATAAATGCTATGTATTTGTTACAATAATGT
>JAGNPC010000225.1 GCA_017989795.1 Paludibacter sp.
GTTTTTTGTCCAATCAGAGTAGTTTGTAAAGAAATAAGCCAGGTTTAAACGTAGGGCAGGAGTAATGTTGTAAGCACCACCAAAACCTACCGAGTACGAGTTTAAGCTGTAGCTCAAGTCAGTTTGATAATTGTCGGTAACACCTGTACGTGTAATTTGACCACCAGCACTTAACAAGAAATCATCGGTAACTTTATATTCAGCACCAAATAAATACTCATTTACACCACCGTTAATATATTGTTGTTTGTTGTTTGCCATTTTAGCATCCGAATCGAAAAAATGGTGATATCCGGCAGATACTTTCAGTTTGTCGAAAAATTTGTATTCGGCACCAAGACTTAACAAAGCTGGGATATCACTGGGTGTATTTACACCATCATCGTATGCAGCTACTCCTGTTGTATTTACTTTCGTATCATTTTCAATGTTTAATAATGTTTGGAATTCATAACGTACAGCAAGGTTTAAGTTTTGAACATGGTAGTTTAAGCCAATAACAGGTGTAACACCCCATCCAGTTTGGGCGCATTCCAGTTCTTTATCAGTAGTGGCTGTTGCATTTTGCGACATTGCATTCGCTTTAGTGGCAAAAACAGGAGCTGCTGCCGCTAATGTACCTTGAGCTGTTTGAATATTTATTGCGGCAATTTGTTGAGGAGTTAGCCCAGCAGCACCTAACAATCCCTGAATTTGTGCCACTTGAGTAGCATTGAGTCCTACCGCTGTGCCATTAGCTAGTAATTGCGAACCACCACCTCCACTAACAATTGGTTGCAAACCTGCAGCATATGAAGTAGCACCAGTTGACCAACCATTTATAACTGTTGCTGCATCGGTGAAAAATTTGGAAGCATTGACAAGACTTGATCCATTATATGCTGGGCCAAACGCAGGTTGATTCGGGTTTATCTGAATGTTTTTAAGATATCCTTTATAACTATTATTCATAATATTTAGGCGTATTCCTACTGCAGCCGATAGGTTGTCGTTGATTTTGTACGATCCATTCATTTGCCAACCAAAAATAAATTGTTTTCCCTCCATGTATTGATCCACTGAATAAAGTGTAGTGTTGACGCCAGCAGCCTTAAGCGAAGTAGGAAGCATCGATACAGGAGCTTCGAATGAAGGTAGCCCGTGGTTGAAAGTAGCTTTGCCACCACCACCTGTTACCGCAAATGATGTAGAAAACACCAGTTTGTCTTTTTTGTAAGCTAGCTGAAAACTAGGAATGATGGGAGCGGATGCTTCTCCTTTAAATAGTTTTGTGCTACTTCCGTTATTGCCATCAGCATTGGCAAAGCCTCCAAAAGTTGACGTAATAGTACGGGTTTGGAAAGCGCTTTGGTTTGTCAGCGAAAGATGCAAACCATCAGTCAAGAAAGTTAAACCAGCAGGGTTGGTGTAAACTGCATCAATTTCGGTAGATGCATTACGCGCTGGGTTGCGTAAAAAGTGAATGCTTTGGTTGGTGTTGGTAAGTAAGCCACCTGCAAATGCCTGTGTTCCTGCAAGGAAAAGTACAATAGCTGAAACAAATTGTTTTTTAGTCATAAAGTTTTTTATTGTGTATTGTTTGTTTTATTGTTTGTAGCCTTAATTCAAGCTAATTTTTTCAATTAATTGATAAAAGGCGCACAAAATTACACAATATTTCGAATAATGTGCATATTTCTTGAAAATAATTACACAGTTGTGTTTGGAGTGTGCAGGTTTTTTTGACTTTTTTGCAAAAAAAAACGGACTTACTCCAAATTCGAGGCAAGTCCGTTTTTTTCTTTTTGTTCGGAGCGCGATTTTGAATTACACCCGAATTTGTATTAAACAGGTTCACCGCAACAAGGATTATAAATCAAGCAACTGGTTTTACTATTTCAATCCTCATTCCTAAAGCATAAATTAAGCGATAGAAAGCTCCGACACTTGGCGATATAGCTCCATTTTCGATACGTGAGATATATGATTTGGTAGTTCCTGTACGGTGGGCTAATTCCGATTGTGTCATTTTAGCATCTTTGCGTGCTTGATGCAAAACCAAACCTGAATAGAAATCGTATGCACTTTGCTCAAAAAGGGTTCGTTCAGGCGTTCCATCCAAACCATATTTCTTATCAAGAACTTCGCTATAGTTATTTATTTTGTTGTTGTTTGTATTCATAATATTCGTTTTTTATTTTGATTGCTTTTTCAATTTCGTTGGATGGTGTTTTCTGTGATTTTTTTTGAAATCCATTAAATAGAACTACAATTTTATCGTCATCAAAAACAAAGAAAATCCTGTATATGTTCGAGTTATATTCAATCCGTAACTCATACACACTTTCACGGATAAATTTGATAAACTTTACAGGTAATCGGTCTTGGGTTCTAAGTAAGGTCAACAAATAATCAACTTTCTGTTGTTCTTTATCTGATAATCCTTCAATGAAATCTTCAAAATATCCTCCAAAAGTTATAATTGTTCGTTTCATGGTACAAAGATATAATAAGTTTAATGATATTGAAACATTTTGAAGAAATATTTCAAAAAAAACGGATTCACCTTTATGAAAGGTAAATCCGTTTTTTCTTTTTTAAAGTCCCCCATGGGGGATTTAGGGGGCTTTTAGTCTTCTAACAAAATATCCATAATGGTACATGCTGCTTTAGCAACTGGAGAGCCAGGGCCAAAGATAGCAGCTACGCCAGCTTGGTATAGATAATCGTAATCCTGAGCTGGAATAACTCCACCAGCAATTACAATGATATCTTCGCGGCCTAATGCTTTCAATTCGGCAATAACCTGAGGTACCAATGTCTTGTGACCAGCAGCAAGTGATGAAACGCCCATGATGTGAACGTCGTTCTCAACAGCTTGTTTGGCTGCTTCGGCTGGTGTTTGGAACAATGGTCCCATATCCACGTCGAAACCACAGTCGGCATAACCGGTTGCTACTACTTTCGCACCACGGTCGTGACCGTCTTGACCCATTTTAGCAATCATAATACGAGGACGACGGCCTTCTTTTTGAGCAAATTTCTCAGTCAACTCACATGCTTTCATGAAAGTTGCATCGTTTTTAGTTTCGGATGAATACACGCCTGAAATAGTTCTAATTGTTGCTTTGTAACGACCACATACGGCTTCGCATGCGTCAGATATTTCGCCTAATGAAGCGCGAACACGAGCCGCTTCAACAGCTAATTCCAATAAGTTACCGTTTCCGGTTTTAGCACATTCGGTAATTGCAGCCAAGGCAGCTTGTACGTCAGCTTCGTTGCGGTTTGCACGCAATTGTTTTAAGCGCTCAATTTGTTGAATACGTACGGCAGTATTGTCAACCTCCAAAATGTCGATTGGATCTTCTTTTTCCAAACGATATTGGTTTACACCTACAATGATTTGATTTCCAGAATCGATACGAGCTTGTGTGCGAGCCGAAGCTTCTTCGATACGCATTTTAGGTACACCAGTTTCGATAGCCGCAGCCATTCCACCTAGTTTTTCTACTTCTTCGATCAAAGCCCATGCTTTTTCGGCCAACTCGTTTGTTAACGATTCAACATAGTATGAACCTGCCCATGGATCTACCTCGCGACAAATTTCAGTTTCTTGTTGAATATAAATTTGAGTGTTACGAGCAATACGAGCCGAGAAATCGGTTGGAAGTGCAATAGCCTCATCCAATGCATTGGTATGTAATGATTGTGTGTGACCCAAGGCAGCAGCCATCGCTTCAATACAAGTACGACCAACATTGTTGAACGGATCTTGCTCTGTCAATGACCAACCAGAAGTTTGCGAGTGTGTACGCAATGCCAATGATTTTGCATTTTTAGGGTTGAATTGTTTTACAATACGAGCCCACAACATACGAGCAGCACGCATTTTAGCAATTTCCATAAAGTGATTCATACCAATAGCCCAGAAGAACGACAAGCGTGGAGCGAATGAGTCGATATCCATACCAGCGTTAACACCAGCTCGTAGGTACTCAAGACCATCGGCTAGGGTGTAAGCTAACTCAATATCGGCAGTTGCACCAGCTTCTTGCATGTGGTAACCTGAGATAGAGATTGAGTTGAACTTAGGCATTTTTTGAGAAGTAAACTCAAAAATATCAGCAATAATTTTCATCGAGAATTTAGGCGGATAAATATAGGTATTACGCACCATAAATTCTTTCAAAATATCGTTTTGGATAGTTCCGGCCATTTCTTCCAATTTAGCACCTTGCTCCAAACCAGCATTGATATAAAATGCAAGGATAGGAAGTACAGCACCGTTCATAGTCATTGAAACTGACATTTTGTTCAATGGA
>JAGNPC010000227.1 GCA_017989795.1 Paludibacter sp.
GTTTAAAAATTACGAGGCTGGTATAGTTGTGCAGGCGTATTTGCCCGATGCATGGGAGTTTCAGTCGCAGTTGTTAGAATTTGCAACTGCTCGATTTGCTGCTGGTGGCGCTCCTATTAAAATGCGCTTAGTAAAAGGTGCCAACTTACAGATGGAGAGTATTGTGTCGTCGCTCAAAGGCTGGGAAAATCCTGTTCTGGATTCGAAAGTGAAGGTTGATGCCAACTATTTGCACATTTTAGACAGAGCACTATTGCCCGAAAATGCCTCTGCTATGCATGTGGGAGTGGCTTCACATAATTTCTTCAGTATTGGATATGCTTATTTGCTAGCGCAAAGAAATAAAACAGAACAATATGTTACTTTTGAAATGCTCGAAGGGATGGCTAATCACCTTCCACGCGTGATGCGTAAGTTGGGCAATCAGATAATATTATATACACCAGTGGTTAAGGACGAGAATTTCTTGAATGCCGTGTCGTACCTGGTACGTAGGCTCGACGAAAACACGGGTGTGGATAATTTTTTAAGTTACTCCTTTAATTTAAAAGCTGGAAGTGAACAGTGGGTATTTTTAAAAAAGCAATTCGAAGAAGCTTTTGTATTGAAAGACAGCATTGTATCAAAGTCAAACCGAACTCAAAACAGAACACTTGCAGCACCAGCTACAAGCACCTTATTGTCGCTAGCAGAGTTTAAAAACGAACCCGACACCAACTTCGACCTGCATGCAAACCGTGTTTGGGCACAACAAATAAAACAGAAGTGGATGAAAACTACCGATGATATGCCGCTACATATTCCGGTGCAAATAAATGATATCCAAACACATACTGAAACAATTTTCGAATACAAAGATCATAACCGAAACGATAGCATAACGACTTGTAAAGCAAGTTTAGCGAGTTTAGCTCAGGTAAAGGCAATGATTGAAGTGGCCGAAAAAGACAATTCGGGATGGCGTGCAAGTTCGATGCAGCGCCGCAAAGAGCTACTATTTAAAACAGCCGATCTGCTGGCTGCTCGCCGCGGCGATATGATTGGTTGTATGGCTGCTATTACAGGAAAAACACTTGCAGAAGGGGATGTCGAATGTTCGGAGGCCATTGATTTTTGCAGGTATTATCCAGTCACCATGGAGCGTTTTGAGGAGATGGAAACTGTTTCTATTGCACCAAAGGGCATTGTGTTGGTTATTCCACCTTGGAATTTTCCGCTAGCTATTCCTGTGGGAGGTGTGGCAGCAGCCTTGGCTGGTGGAAATACAGTAATACTTAAACCTGCAACCGTAGCTTTACCAGTGGCATGGGAATTTGCACAGTGCTTTTGGGATGCTGGCGTACCTAAAGATGCGCTTCAGGTGGTTTGTACAGGCGATAGAGATGCATTAAAACACCTTACTGCGCATTCTGCTATAAAGCATATTATTTTAACGGGTGGCACGGATACGGCTTTCCGCTTGCTCGAAAACAATCCTACATGCTCGCTCTCAGCCGAAACGGGTGGTAAAAATGCCATCATTGTAAGTGCCGCTGCCGATCGTGACCACGCTATTCAAAATATTGTAACATCCGCTTTTAGCAATGCAGGTCAAAAATGTTCTGCTTGTTCGCTACTTATCCTCGAAAAAGAAGTGTACAACGATGAAAGCTTCCGCAAAAAGCTAATCGACGCTGTTACGAGTTTGCATACAGGCAGTGCGTGGGAAGGCGCTAACTATGTAGGCCCTATGATAACTGCTGATAACGAGAAGTTAAAACATGCTCTCGAACACTTGGAGGCTGGCGAATGGTGGCTGGTAAAACCCGAATTTGTGGATAAGAAAGGCTATCAGCTTAAACCTTGTGTTAAATGGGGTGTAAAAGCGGGCAGCTATTCGTTTGTCAACGAATTGTTTGCGCCCATGCTTTCGGTTGTATGTGCCGATAGCTTTGAGCACGCCATTAGTTTGGCCAACAGCTCTGAATATGGCCTGACAGCTGGTCTACAATCGCTCGATGAACGTGAACAAAGCACCTGGAAAGAGAAAATTGAAGCTGGAAACTTGTATATAAATCGTGGAATAACAGGTGCAATTGTGAACAGACAACCCTTTGGTGGCATGAAACGTTCGGCTTTTGGAGGTGGCATCAAGGCTGGTGGGCCTAATTATGTGAGCTGTTTTGTGACAATAAATAACACTGATGATTTAGCAACCATTGATAAAAATGAACTAGAGCAGGATATTATTGTACCGGGAGTATTCAAAACAGCTGCTGCAGTGCTACGTGGCAACGATAAATTGAAATACGAACTGGCAGTAAGTAGTTATTTAAAGGCTTATAAAACTGAATTTTCGGTAGAGCGTGATGTAAATAAGTTGATGGGTGAGCAGAATATATTCCGCTACATAGCTCTTAAAAACATGCTGTTGCGAGTAAGCGTAACCGATTTATTGAGTGATATATTGCTGGTGGTGGCTGCTTCCGAAATTGCACGCACACCACTCACTGTGAGTTTTGAAGCTGGCGACCCAAAGGCGGATGCAATTAAAATGTTTAGCACTGTTAGCGTTATAATTCAGTCGGAGTCCGAATTTATTTCATCGATAGCTAATTATGAACGTATTCGCACGTGCAATGCAAATTTATCGCTTGCTGTTTACGAACATGCGGCAAAACTCGGGCACTACATTGCCACGCAACAACCCCTTATCGAAGGCCGATTAGAGTTGCTACACTATCTAAAAGAGCAAAGCATAAGCTTCGAATACCACCGCTATGGCAGTATTACTGAGCTACCATCGTGAGAGTAATCTTTTGTAATTTGTTGTTTTTTTTGTACTTTTGTCACTAATCAGTGCATCAAAAAAGTCGGCTGAATCTTATTTAGTCGACTTTTTTAAATAAAAAAAGGAAGAAAAATGACAGTTCTTTACGAAGACAACCACCTAATTGCAGTCAATAAAACTTGCTCTGAGATAGTTCAGGGCGACAAAACAGGTGATGAACCATTATCAGAAACAATAAAAAAATATTTAAAGGAAAAATACAATAAGCCTGGTGAAGTTTTCGTGGGAGTAACACACCGTTTAGATAGACCTGTGAGTGGCGTTGTACTGTTTGCAAAAACAAGTAAAGCATTATCGCGACTGAATGAGATGTTTAAAAATCAGGAAATAAAAAAAACATATTGGGCTATTGTAAAAAATAAACCAGAAGTTTTAGAGGGCCGTTTAGAACATTTTTTGGTACGCAACGAAAAACAAAACAAGTCGACAGCACATATCAATATGGTTCCAAATGCTAAAAAAGCAGCATTGAGCTACCGCACTATAGCATCGTCTGACACTTATTTTTTGCTCGAAGTGCAGCTCGAAACGGGTCGCCACCATCAAATACGTTGTCAGTTAGCCAAAATGGGCTGTCCTATCAAGGGCGATTTGAAATACGGTTTTGCACGCTCAAACCCCAATGCAGGTATCAGTTTGCATGCACGCCGTATAGCCTTTACACATCCAGTGTCAAAAGCGAATATCGATATTACGGCACCATTACCAGCCGATGATAAACTTTGGAAAATATTGTCGGGCGAGGAATAGATCATAAAAATAAGTCAAAAATCAAGAACTTTAGATCACTTATTACAAAAAATAGTTGTTTCGTATATGCCTGTTTTTTTGTAATTTTGTGCGAAACATTAAAATCAACACATAAAAATCAACATTTATGGAACAAAAGGCAAATAAATCGGCCATGCAAAATGGCTTGATTGCCGGAGCATTAATCTCAATTAGTTTTTTGCTATCAGCTTCAAAAATTGCAATCCTTTCGTCATTTACCATCCTAATTTCTATTGGTATTGTTTATTTTATGTTTTGGGCAACCAAGCGCTTTCGCGATACCGAAAATGCTGGTTTTCTAAGCTTTGGACAAGCATTTAGTTATGTTTTCAGAGTCTATATTTATGGGGCGCTAATTGGTGCATTGGTTATGCTGGCGTATGCATCCATCAACGATAAGTTTTTGGGACTAATGTTAAACGATACCTTGATGCTATACGATAAAATGAATATCCCTATTGACGAAAGCGTTTACGATGTATTGGAAATGCTTTTGAAACCTGCTCCTTATGCTTTGGTTAATCTACTGGGCAAGTGCATTGTGGGATTATTTTGGGGATTAGTTCTAGCCGCGTTTCTTAAAAAAGAGAAAAGTATTTTTGAAGAATAAATCTAGTTACGAGTTACAAGATAAGAGTTACGAGTTACGAGATACAAGATACGAGATAAGAGTTACGAGATACGAGTTACGAGATACGAG
>JAGNPC010000228.1 GCA_017989795.1 Paludibacter sp.
CCCGAAATAGACGAGCCAACCATACCAATAGCAACTACCCACCAAGGAGTAGAACGATTTCCCAGAAAAAATGCCTGATTATCTGCGTTTTGCTTGCTCACAAAATAAGACACAAGCAATAAAAGCGAAAAATAAAGTACAATAATTAGTAAGATAAGTGTGCCCGTCATAAAGAATCAATTAGACCACAAAGTTAGTGAAATTCCATTTAACAACTTGGAACAAAAATAAAATTGATTTTTGTCGATATTTTTAGTAAATTTGCATTTTATAAATACGCTAAAAAAAAAGACGTCTTGAACCAACCCAATTATTCATCTGCATTACTCGAAAATGCGGTAAACGAATTTGCCAAATTACCTGGAATAGGCCGTAAAACGGCGCTCCGATTGGTACTTCATTTACTCAAAAAAGAGCAAACGGAGGTTGATAGTTTTGGCAATTCCATTATACAACTTCGTAGCGATATAGTTTATTGTAAAGTGTGTCATAACATTTCGGACACCGACGTTTGCAGCATTTGTAGTAACCCAGCCCGCGACAGCAGTACGGTATGTGTGGTGGAAACAATAAAAGATGTGATGAGCATTGAAAACACACAGCAATACAGAGGCTTATATCATGTACTTGGCGGCGTAATTTCGCCCATGGATGGCGTAGGGCCAGCTGATTTGGAAATTGAAAGTTTGGCAAAAAAGGCAGCTAACGGCAGCATAAAAGAAATTATTTTGGCTGTTAGCGCCACCATGGAAGGCGACACAACCAATTTTTACATTTTCAGAAAGCTCGCTCCTTACAATTTAAAAATTACAACCATTGCACGTGGCGTTTCGGTGGGTAGTGAACTTGAGTTTACCGACGAAGTGACACTTGGCCGATCAATATTAAATAGAGTAGAATTTACAAATTCGTATAAATAAATGAAAAAAACAATTCAACATTTACAAATAGCCTACTACAGCGTTTACTTAGCCGCTATTGCTGCTGCAACTTCGGGTTATTTTATATTAAAAGCAGGTATATACATTGACCCTTTAAGCCTTATTGGAACCATTTTAGAAACCATATTAATTCTGCTCATTATTGGTTCAGCTCCAATCACGCTGGCTACATTCAATAAAAAACTTAAAGAATGGGTTTTGGACAACAAAGAATTACGCCTTGAGAAATACCGTAAAGCAGGCTTAATTCGTATCGGAATAATAGGTATGGCAGTTGTACTTGGTGTGTTGTTTTTTTACATCATGAACTCAAAATCAATGATTTTTAGCGCAGGTATTGCTGCAATTGCACTCATTTTATGCAAACCATCAGCTACAAAAATTATGATTGAGCTAAATTTAGATGAAACAGAAAACAGTTTGGATCAAACTGAGAATTAATTATCACACTCCCTAAATTAGAATTATGCTAACAATTGCAGTAGACTTTGACGGAACTATCGTTACGCACGAATATCCACGAATTGGCAAAGATATTCCTTTTGCTATCGAAACACTACTTAAAATACAAACTGATTTTCATGCTTGCCTCGTGTTATGGACCGTTCGCGAGGGAAAGGAATTGGCCGAGGCTGTAGCGTACTGTAAAAGCAGGGGCCTTGAGTTTTTTGCGGTAAACAACAATTATCCGGAGGAAAAGCAAACCGACAAACAACCACGCAAATTAAAAGCCGACTTATTTATTGACGACCGTAACCTAGGTGGACTACCTGACTGGGGTGTTATTTATCAAATGATAGCTTCAGGCAAGCCTTTAAGGCCGCTACCACAAGAACTAATTAGTGATTATCCACGTGTAAAACCTAGTTTTTTGAAAAGATTATTCAGATAAACTAAATGCTTTTTTAGTGTTTTTTTAACCCATGAGAAAAATTTACAACTCGTCAATAGGCTATCAACTCGTTTACTGGTACGTAAAACTTGCAATGCGCTTGTACTACAATAAGATTGTAGTTACAGGTCGAAATAACCTACCTCCAAATGGCCGATTTATATTTGCGCCCAACCATCGCAATGCCTTACTAGATGCTCTTGCAGTATTATATATTACTCCAAATGGCATAAGCACCTCGTTTTTGGCACGTGCCGATCTATTTAACAACAAATGGATTGCTTCGTTAATGCGTTTTGGCAAAATACTACCAGCATTTCGGATGCGCGATGGGTTCGAGAAACTCAATAAAAACAACGATACTTTTGACGAGTGCATTGATGTATTGTTAAATAATCACGCTCTATGCATTTTCCCGGAAGGCGATCAAGAAATAGAGCAGCGCCTACGCCCATTGGTTAAAGGAATTTTTAGAGTAGCATTAGCGGCCGAACAAAAGAAAACCGACAAGCTACCGCTTTATATCGTTCCAGTTGGGCTCGACTATGGCAGTATGCAAAAGTTTGGCAAACATCTACTGATAAATATTGGCAACCCAATAAACGTAGGCGATTACAGCAAAGACTTTGAAGAGAATGCAGCCGTTACTTTGAATAACTTAAAAGAAGAACTTAGTAGCGAAATGAAAAAGCTTTGTTTAAATATAGAATCGGAGTCATACTACCAAGTAATACAGGCTGCTATTGAAAACAGCTATACCAAAGCACTTAAATTACGACGTAAAAAACCCAAGCTGCTTTCGGAATTTAAAGCAAAACAAATACTTGCAACAAAATTAAGTCATTTAGCAATAACCGACCCTGAAAAATTAACAATATTAGAGGGGGTTTGCTTAAAATATCGTTACAAATTAAAGAAAGTGCACCTGCAAGCACGTAATATAGAAACGAAGACGTCGCTTCGATGGATTATATTAAACATGTTACTCTTGTTGGTGTTTTTTCCTATTGCTACAGCAGGACTACTTTTAAATGGCCTTCCATTTTTCAGCCCTGTATTTATTCGCAAATCACTTAAGGTGGAGTTTGTTGGCTTTTATAGCTCTATTCAATTTGCTATTGGACTTATTACATTTCCACTTTTTTATAGCTTACAAACCGTGCTACTAGCATCTATTTTTTCGCTAAACGCACCACAAACTATTGCTGTGATTATTGCTCACATTATTACAGGCTATATTGCTATAAAATGGCACAGACTATTTAAACGAACCATTGCGGAGCTTATTTACAAGTTTATGCCTAACACCAAACGTAAATACTTACGCGAATTACGAGCAAGAATCCACTCCATCTCTTTACGCAATTTTACTTATAATCGGCCATAAGAATTTGGTGAATTTTGGAATCGTCGGTAGCTTCAAGCTTCGTCATACAGGTTTGTATTCGTTTACGAAACTTCCAACAAGTCATTTGATTAAGCCCCAGTTGGTCGGAGAAATTATAAGACGATAGTTCGTTGCCAAGCACACATACATTATAGGCTATAAAAAATGCCTTATTGATAGGAAATTTTATATTGTGAAAAATAGTATGAGCAGCAGCCGACTCCTCCTTTTTGCAACGGGTACAGCGGCGCGATGCGGGTGTTTTACCTTCACAGTAGTTGGTATGGCCACAGTTGCGACAAGCATACCCATTTTCCCACTTCACATCTGCAACAAACTGGAGCACTTTGTTGCTATCCTGCATTAGCTCATCAGCAAGTTCACGAGGAATTTCACTTTTAAAAATCATAACTATTATTCTTATTTACAATGTACTACAGAACATTAATTGCAAAGATAAACCATTCTATTGGTGATACCAAAATAATACAGAAAGAATAACATTAATTAGAAGAACACGAAGATTACCACTCATAGCAACCAGCATCTGGTTGTCCATCTACAAAACGGCTTTTGCCATTCAAATCGAGTGTATAGCGTGATGCCGTTGAAACTTCGGCGATATTACGAGCTGGCGAAATGGAATCGAGCGAAAAGTCGAAATACGATTTGCTTTCGCTATCAAATCGGCTCTGTTTAAAAACTTTATCTTTCGAATCGAACCAGCGCACATTTTGAAACTGTGCTAAATCGTAACTATCTTTACGCTTGATGTATGAATTAAGAAAAACACCATTGTATTGATTTAAATAACGACTAGCAATAGACAATTCGTTATCAATAGTACCCGTCACCACGCAGTTAATCATTTCAGTTTTCATGGGCGCCGTACGCTCCAAGGCCATAATCATCATGGCCGGACTCTTATCGCGCGAGCTAGGTGCAAAGCTATTGTTAGCATAGTGATTGGCAATAGTAGACTGATGAAAAACATGAGTTCCACCGCTTAAATAAACTGTATAACTACCTGTGTTTGAGATTTCGGTATTCTTGACCGTCAGATTTGTAT
>JAGNPC010000025.1 GCA_017989795.1 Paludibacter sp.
ACCTTGCCCTTCTCAACCTCAGGGCTATCGATTTTTTTGAAATACGCATCATCAAGCTCAAACTCATAAACACGTGGTTCAGAGCTTAAGTCCTTTAAAACAACATTGTAAAGTTCAAATTTCGACATATAATTACCCTATAATAAAACCGTGCAAAGGTACAAAAAACTGACAATATATAAAATGATTTTCATTTATATTTTACATAAAATTGCAAACACGCAAACAAAACACTGTATATCAACAAGATAGCACACTTTAAGCAAGATCAACTATTTAATTTTAACTCAATTCGAAAGGTTGTACCCTTGTTTATTTCGGATTGTTTAACAAATATTTTTCCATTATGATAACTTTCAATTATTCGTTTAGCTAGCGACAAGCCTAATCCCCACCCTCTTTTCTTCGTTGTAAAGCCAGGCAAAAACACTGTTTTAAATTTAGCACGCTCAATTCCTTTACCCGTATCCTGAACATCAATTTGCACAAACCTTTCAGTAACAGCAACAAACAGATCAATACGCCCCATCCCGTCCATTGCGTCGATGGCATTTTTGCACAAATTTTCAATTACCCATTCAAAAAGTGGAACATTCATATTTACAAAAACAGCAAAATCGTTTGGAAAATGCGTTTGTATGAGCACTTTTTGCGATGATCGATTGCTCATATACTGCACAGCATTTGCCAACGTATCGTTCAAACTCACTAACTGTAAATCAGGGGAAGAGCCAATTTTCGAAAATCGCTCAGCTATAATTTGCAAACGGCTCACATCTTTAGACATTTCGACCAGCAGTGTATCATCAGCATAGCGCAATTTCAGCATTTCGACCCAAGCCAATAGCGACGAAATTGGCGTACCCAGCTGATGTGCAGTTTCTTTAGACAAACCCACCCAAACTCTATTTTGCTCCGCATTTTTAGTACTCGAAAATGCAAGAAAAGAAATCAACAAAAAGATGACAATAACCCCAAACTGAATAAATGGGAAATAATACAACTGCTTCAACAGCAACGAATCATCGTAATAAATATATTGTTTTATGTCGCCCAAATCAACCACTATAGCCTCGTGCTCTAGCTTCAATTCATTTATTTTATGGGCATAAAATTCTTCAATATTATTTTTGGGCTCAACTACATTTCGAGAATGCAATTTCTTATCATTTTCATCGACCACAATAACCGGAATTGTAGTATTCTCTTCAATGATTTGCAGATAAAAATCTATGTTTGCCGATTCGTCGGCCAACACAAACTGACGTGTAGCCTCAGCCCACAATTCAATTTTTTTCTGCTCCTCTTTGGATAATGATTGCGCTAAACGGTTGGTAAAAAGGGTTGAAACAACAATAATAGTTGCACCAACGACAATAAAAATCAACTTCAAATGACGCGAAAGCGCTACCATATTATTTAAACCCATATTTTTAACTTTACGTTCGATAAACTGAAGCCAAAAGTAATAAAAAACCTTCAGAAAAGATACATATTCAATCATATGATGTTTTTGTTGTATCTTTGTAAATATTTTGATTGCAAAGACACAAAAACAGTTTTTCAATCGGACTAAAATTTCAAACTTAAAAGAAAATGCATAAATCAGGCTTTGTAAATATTGTTGGCAATCCAAACGTGGGTAAATCTACTTTAATGAACGCATTGGTAGGTGAACGTATTTCCATCATCACATCAAAAGCACAAACTACTCGTCACCGAATTTTTGGGATAGTAAATGGTGACGACTTTCAAATTGTGTACTCCGACACCCCTGGAGTATTAAAACCAAACTATCGCCTTCAAGAATCGATGCTAAACTTTTCGCGCTCAGCTCTTAGCGACGCCGATGTATTGCTTTACGTAACCGATGTATTCGATTCGTTCGACAAGAATGCAGATTTTACCGAGAAGGTAAATCTCAACCCCGCTCCGCTTATCTTGGTTATTAATAAAATTGATCTTATCGATCAAGAAAAATTAATTGTTTTAGTTGACAAATGGAAAGAATTATTTCCAAGAGCTGAAATTTATCCAATTTCAGCAATTGAAAAATTCAATATTGAACCTCTTTTTAAACGCATAAAAGAACTTCTACCCGAATCACCCCCATTTTTCGACAAAGATCAGCTAACAGACAAGCCAGCTCGCTTTTTTGTTACTGAAATCATTCGCGAAAAAATATTAACCAATTACGATAAGGAAATTCCTTATTCAGTAGAAGTTGAAGTAGAGCAATTTCTTGAAGAAGATCGCATTATTAGAATCAGCGCGGTTATTTACGCCGAACGCGACTCTCAAAAAGGCATTCTTATCGGACACGGTGGCAAATCGCTCAAAAAAGTGGGAACTGAGGCACGCAAAGATTTAGAATTATTTTTTGATAAAAAAGTTTTTCTTGAACTATTTGTCAAAGTAGAAAAAGATTGGCGTAATAAAGACAACAAATTAAAAGGATTTGGCTACAAACTTGATTAATAAATGTTTGAGAGTATCGTAAAAAAACACTGGATTCACTACCTATTAATCTTTGTAGGTGTTTTTTGTATTTCGTGGTCGGCAATATTGGTGAAATTGGCAGAAGTTAGCGGGCTAGCTTCTGCCTTTTATCGTATGTTCTTTGGCACACTAGGTATAATACCCATTTGGCTCTACTATCGTAAGCCAATCACGAGTAAAAAAGGAGTACTGTATGCCGTACTTTGCGGTGTGCTATTCGCATCAGACATTGCACTTTGGAACACATCAATTCTTCTTTCAAAAGCTTCAGTTTCAACATTACTAGCAAACCTAGCCCCCGTATGGGTTGGCTTAGGTGCACTGATGTTTATGAAAGAAAAACCAACGAGATTATTCTGGGTAGGGACATTCATTGCGATAACAGGAGTAGCCATAATTGTGGGTATCAATGATATAGCAGAATTAAGTCTGACCACTGGAAATTTACTAGCAATTACAGCAAGCGTTTTTTACGGCGCCTACCTAATCACTGTACGAAAAGGTCGTGCTGGACTTGACACTTTTAGCTTTACAGCCATATCCATGGTTTCGAGCACTGTGACAATGGGTCTAATTTGCTTTGTAAGCGACACGCAACTTACCGACTACCAAACGCACTCGTGGGTATATTTAATACTTCTTGGCCTTGTTCCTCAGGTAGTAGGATGGCTAGCAATAAACCAAGCGCTTGGACATATAAAACCAACAGTTGCATCGGTAAGCTTGTTAAGCCAGTCGGTTTTTACAGCCATTTTTGCTTATCCCATTTTACATGAAACGCTCACCATGGGCGAAATATCGGGAGCAGCACTTGTTTTAGTTGGTATTTATTTGGTAAATAAAAAAACGGGCAATTAAGCTTATCCAGCCCAGCCCTCTCTATCCAAATTGCGGTAATTAATCGCTTCAGCAATGTGATTCGACAAAATAGGTTCCGAAGTATCTAAGTCGGCAATGGTACGTGCCACTTTAATAATACGGTCGTAAGCACGAGCCGAAAGATTCAAGCGCTGCATGGCATTTTTCAGCAACTCAGCACCAGGCTTATCTATCTGCGCAAATGTTCGCATTTGTTTTGACGACATTTGGGCATTACAATACACGCCATCAATCTCCTTAAACCGCTCATCTTGAATCATACGTGCCTTAATTACCCTATCGCGTACATTTGTACTAGGTTCAGCTTCGCGCTGCTCCGATAGTTTTTCAAATGGGACTGGAACTATTTCGATGTGAATATCAATACGATCGAGCAAAGGCCCTGATATACGACTCAAATACTTTTGCACGATACCCGCGCCACAAACACACTCACGCTCAGGATGATTGTAGTATCCACATGGACAAGGATTCATAGAAGCGACCAGCATAAAACTTGCAGGATATTCGATAGCAAATTTAGCCCGCGAAATGCAAATTTTACGATCTTCGAGAGGCTGACGCATTACCTCTAGCACTGTACGTTTAAACTCTGGAAGTTCATCGAGAAAAAGCACCCCGTTGTGCGCCAACGAAATTTCGCCTGGCTGTGGGAAAGTTCCGCCTCCAACTAGGGCTACATCCGAAATGGTATGATGCGGACTGCGGAAAGGACGTTGTGATATAAGTGAGGTATTACTGTCGATATTTCCAGCAACAGAGTGTATTTTGGTCGTTTCCAGAGCTTCATGGAGACTTAATGGAGGCAATATGGTAGGAATACGCTTCGCCAACATTGATTTACCAGCTCCAGGAGGACCAACCATTATGATATTGTGACCACCAGCTGCAGCAACTTCCATGGCACGTTTCACACTTTCTTGGCCTTTTACATCCGAAAAATCTATTTCGGATAAATTAATTTGATTAAAAAACTCATCGCGCGTGTTAACAATAGTTGGTTCGAGCGCTTTAACGTCGTTAAAAAAATCTATTACTTCAGATATGTTTTCGACGCCATAAACTTCTAAATTATTTACCACTGCCGCTTCGCGAGCATTTTGTTTGGGTAAAATAAAGCCTTTATAGCCTTCTTCGCGCGCTTTGATAGCTATAGGCAAAACACCTTTTATGGGTTGCAAACTACCATCGAGCGATAATTCGCCCATGAGCACATATTTTTCAAGATTTTCGGATTTAATTTTTTCGTCGCCCGCAAGCATCCCAATGGCCAAAGCCAAATCGTAAGCCGAACCTTCTTTGCGAATATCAGCGGGCGCCATATTTATTACAATCTGCTTACGCGGAATTTGATGCCCAACATATTGTAGTGCGGATGCAATACGTTCATGACTTTCCTTAACTGCATTATCGGGCAAACCCACTAAAAAATACTTTATACCCTTACTAACGTTAACCTCAATGGTTACAATAGTTGCATTTATGCCTTGCACGGCCGATCCAAAAGTTTTTACTAACATCTAATTTTAGCACAAATAAAAGTTAAATAATCAATAATGGTTTAAAAACAGTAATAGTTGATGGCAAATTTATTAAAAAAAAATGGATTTATCAAATATTTGGGCAGAGTGAAACAGCTCCATATCACTGCATTTTTACCAACAAGAGTTTATCAATTCTATTACCATCCATATCCATAATTTCGAAACTGTAATTGTGCGAAATGAACTTTTCGCCAGTACGTGGAATATGATTCAAAATACTAAGTGCAAATCCAGCAACCGTACTATACTCAACTTCCGAAAAATCCACTTCAAACGCCTCAATAATATCTGCTAACACTTCTACTGATGCATCGCCATTTAGCAATATGGATTCATCTTCGCGGACAAAAAAATCAGGTTCTTCCAAGTCGCCCTCTTCTTTCATTTCTCCAACTAAATTTTCCAAAATATTGTGCATTGTAATGATTCCTTCGAAACCACCATACTCATTCACAACAAAGCAAACTCTATTCTCTTTTTTACGTAGCTCGTTGAGCACCGTTTGAGCATCCATTTTCTCAGGCACAATAAACGGCTCACGTATCAAGGCATTTATATCAACAGATCGTTTTTGAACCAAGGTGCGATAATATTCGTTAGCGTACAACACGCCCTTAAATTGATCAAGTGTACCATCGCAACAAATAATTTTACTATATCGAGATGCATTCACCGCTTTTTTAATTTCGGTAGAACTCATATTTATATCTAGCCATTCAATATCTGTGCGATGCGTCATAATATGATAAGCCTTTTTATCCGAAAAATAGAATAGTTTTTCGTGAATCTCATTCTGTTCTTCTTCAATTATACCTTCGTTTGATGCCGTTTTAATCATTTGTCGCAGTTCTGCTTCGGTAAGTTGCTCCATCTGTTTTTTAACGCCAAGCATCTTAACCAGCACATTGGTTGAAACCGACAACAGCCACACGAATGGAAAAAGAGACTTACTAAAATAATGGACAATAGGCGCTACTGCAATCGCAATTTTTTCTGGCTTACTCAAAGCAATAGTCTTAGGAACTAACTCGCCAATGACAATAGATACATAAGTAATTATAACTACAGCAAGAACCAAGGCCACTTGTGAGGCATAAGGAGTTATGAAGGGCACAGACTCAAAATAGGGCACAAAACTTTGCGCAAGATTCGTACCACCATATAAACCCGTAACGATACTAATCAGTGTAATTCCTACTTGTATAGCCGACAAAAAGCTATCGGAATCGGCCTGTAATTGAAGGGCAATAAGAGCACCTTTACTACCTTTTGCTTTGTAGCCTTCGAGCCTAGCAGCTTTAGACGAAACAACAGCAATTTCTGACAAGGCAAAAAAACCATTCAATAAAAACAAAAACGAAAGAACAAAAAGTTCCATAGAGTTGGGAAATTATTCGATATCTAATATACAATCTATTAAATCTTAAAAAACAAGAATCCAAAACGATTGATTTTGTTTTCACAAAAATACAAACATTATTTCACAAAAAAAAGTTGCAGGCCAATGACCTGCAACTTTTCATATAATTGCTTGTTAAACAAGTTTGCTATTAAGCTTCTACTTCGCCTTCAGCTTTTACTGCTTTAGTAGCAGTTTTAGCAGCAGCAGCTTCAATCAACTGATCTTTCAAGTCAGCTAAAGATTGAATATCGCCTAAAGTAGTTTTTTCGGTTGTACTTGCAGCAGGAGCAGCAGTTTCAACTTTAGCTTTACGGGGAGCAGCTTTTTTAGCAGGGGCAGCTTCAGTTGCAGCAACTGGAGTTGACAAGTCTACTTTTTCGCCAGCAGCTTCAGCTTTAGCAGCACGTTTCACATCTTCGTGCACACGGCTGTGTGATACGATGATACGTTTAGCGTCTTTGTTGAATTCAATTACTTTAAATGCTAATTTTTCATCAACAAGAGCTTGAGCTCCATCTTCTTTTACCAAGTGTTTTGGAGTTGCAAAACCTTCAACACCATATGGTAATGAGATTACTGCACCTTTGTCCATCATTTCAACAATAATACCATCGTGAATGCTATCAACTACAAACATTGTTTCAAGAACATCCCAAGGATTTTCTTCCAACTGTTTGTGCCCTAAGCTTAAGCGACGATTTGCTTTGTCAATTTCCAATACTTGAACATCGATTTCGGCACCAATTTGAGTAAATTCAGATGGGTGTTTTACTTTTTTAGTCCAAGATAAGTCAGAGATGTGGATTAAGCCGTCAACGCCTTCTTCGATTTCAACAAACACACCGAAGTTAGTAAAGTTACGAACTTTAGCTACATGTTTGCTAGCCAAAGCATAACGCTCTTCGATAGCTTCCCATGGATCTGATTTCAATTGTTTAACGCCTAAAGACATTTTACGTTCTTCGCGATCCAATGTAAGGATTACTGTTTCAACTTCTTCGCCTACTTTCAAGAAATCTTGAGCAGAACGTAAGTGTTGTGACCAGCTCATTTCAGACACGTGGATTAAACCTTCAACACCTGGAGCGATTTCAACAAAAGCACCATAGTCGGCCATAACCACTACTTTACCTTTTACTTTGTCGCCAACTTTAAGTTCAGCACTTAAAGCATCCCAAGGGTGAGCATTCAATTGTTTCAAACCTAGAGCAATACGTTTTTTCTCATCATCAAAATCAAGAATTACAACGTTCAATTTTTGATCTAACGTTACAATTTCTTCAGGATGCGTTACGCGACCCCATGAAAGATCTGTAATGTGGATCAAACCATCTACGCCGCCAAGGTCGATAAACACACCATACGAAGTGATGTTTTTAACTGTACCTTCAAGTACTTGACCTTTTTGAAGTTTGCTGATGATATCTTTTTTCTGGCTTTCAAGCTCAGCTTCGATAAGTGCTTTGTGTGATACAACAACGTTTTTAAATTCGTGGTTAATTTTGATAACTTTGAATTCCATTGTTTTATTAACAAATACATCGTAGTCGCGGATAGGTTTCACATCGATTTGTGAACCTGGAAGGAATGCTTCGATACCGAATACATCCACAATCATACCGCCCTTGGTACGACATTTAACAAAACCTTTAACAATTTCTTGAGACTCAAGAGCAGCATTAACGCGATCCCAAGAGCGAGTAGCGCGAGCTTGTTTGTGTGACAAAATTAATTGTCCTTTTTTATCTTCTTGGCTTTCGATATAAACTTCTACTTTATCGCCAACTGTTAAGTCAGGATTGTAACGGAATTCGCTCATTGCAACGATACCGTCTGATTTGTAGCCTACGTTTACAACTACTTCGCGTTTATTAATCGAGATTACAGTTCCTTCAACAACTTCTTTGTCTTTGATTGCATTCAAAGTGTTGTCGTACACATTTTTAAGATTTTCCTTTTCTGATGCAGTAAGGATATCACCTTTTTCGTAAGCATCCCAGTCGAAATCGGCTTCAGGGTTTACAGATGCAGGTGCAGCAACTACTACTACTTTAGCAGGGGCTTCTTCAATTACTTCAGCCACAGGAGCAGCCTCAGCCACTACTTCTTCAACTACAGTTTCTTGTACAGCAACAAGCTCTGCTGCCTGAGTTTCTTCTACGGTAGGAACCACTTCCTGTAGTAGGTCTTTGTTTTCTTCCATTTTTGGAAAATTGTTTTTTAAGTGCTAATAAATTAGCGGGTTAGACATATTATTTAATCAATCGAAATTCGGAGTGCAAAGATACAACATTTTCTGTAATTACAAAAGCAATACATTTACAATTTATTCATTTTCAATTTACTATTTCTATTTTCTGTTGATTGAGTTATCTGTTTATTTCATTTTTCAATACTATTGAAGTATTACCTCTTGGGGAACAGTGATTAAATGTGCGCTTGGTGGGATGTAGCTGTGAGCGTGAGGGATTGAAGTGGCGTGCCGCCGTATTTCGGCGGTACAAGAACGGAAAGCCCGACCCGAGGTACGAGGGGCACGCCAAAAAAAAAGAAAAAAAAGCAACTCATGAAATTTTGAGTTGCTTTTTGAAATTATGATCTGATTTTAGTTTATTGCTTCGAGTGCTTTTGCGATTGCTTTTTGTATTCCGGCGGCATTTTTACCTCCTGCCGATGCAAAGAATGGCTGTCCGCCGCCGCCACCTTGAATTTCTTTGGCAGCATCGCGAGCAATGTTTACTGCATTTAATCCTTTGGCGACCAAATCGTCGGTGAGCAATACGGTTACTGATGGTTTACCATCGGCCACACAGCCTGCTACAAAGAACATATTTTCGGCTTGTATGTTGCGTATTTGGAATGCCAAGGTTTTTACTTGATCGGCATTTAAAGTTCCTTCGTAGCTTATTACTTTTACGCCGTTTACATCCGCTGCACTTGCCAACAAATCGGTGCGCAGGCTCATGATTTTCTCATGCATAAATGCTTCGACTTGCTTTTTAAGCTCTGCACTTTCTTCGGACATTTTACGAATGGCCGAGGTTAAATCGGGAGCATTGTTGAGTAATTCTTTTGCATCTGCCACCACATCTTGCTGTTTATCAAGCAATTCTTCAACTGCCTTTCCGCTTATAGCTTCGATACGACGGATTCCGGCAGCGATAGAGCTTTCGGCAACAATGCGCACCATTCCGATATTTCCGGTAGCCGAAACATGCGTTCCTCCACAAAGTTCAACTGAGCTTCCGAATTGAATTACACGTACTGACTCGCCATATTTTTCGCCAAAAAGAGCCATTGCTCCCATTGCTTGCGCTTCGGCAATTGGCGTGTCGCGTTTTTCAACTAACTGATAATTTTCGCGAATTTTACGGTTAGCAATTGTCTCTACTGCACGTATTTCTTCTTTGGTTAGTTTTTGGAAGTGCGAGAAGTCGAAACGCAAAGCCTCTGGACTAACGTAGGAACCTTTTTGCTCCACATGTGTTCCAAGCACCTCGCGCAATGCTTCGTGTAGCAAGTGCGTAGCTGAGTGATTGCACTCGGTAGCCTGACGTTTGGCAACATCGATGGTAGCTGTGAATGTTTCGGTTACATCTTCGGGCAAATTAGTAATTATATGTACTGCTAAGTTATTTTCTTTTTTAGTATCGAGAATTTGGATGCTTCCGTTTTCTGATTTTAGCGTACCGCCATCGCCTACTTGTCCGCCCATTTCGGCATAAAAAGGTGTTTTAGAAAGTACAATTTGATAGTATTCCTGATTTTTCTGTTTTACTTTGCGGTAACGTAAAATCTCGGTATCGGCCTCTGTAAAATCATATCCCACAAAAACGCTATCGCCTTCGCGTACAGTTACCCAGTCGCCAGTTTCGGTAGCTGCGGCATTGCGTGCACGTTCTTTTTGTTTTTGCATTTCGGCGTTAAACTCTTCAATATTTACCGTGAAGTTATTTTCACGTAAAATCAATTCTGTTAAATCTAATGGGAAACCAAATGTATCGTAAAGTGTAAAAGCAACTTTTCCTTCAATTTCAGTTTTGGCAGCAACTTTCGACTCGTTCATTACTTTATCAAGCAATTTTATACCAGTCTCCAAGGTACGCAAGAACGACTCCTCTTCTTCTTTAATTACTTTTTCGATTAATGTTTTTTGCGAAATAAGTTCAGGATAAGCTTTACCCATTACCTCGCCAAGTACATTGATTAACTGATACATAAATGCTGAACGTTGGCCTAGGAATGTATAACCGTAACGCACCGCACGACGCAAGATACGACGAATCACATAACCTGCTTTGGCATTCGAAGGCAATTGTCCATCCGTAATTGAAAACGCAATGGTACGAATATGATCTGCAATAACACGCATGGCAATATCAGTTTTTTCATCTTTAGCATACGCAGCGCCACATACCTTACCAATTTCTGCAATGATGGGTGTGAATACATCTGTATCGTAGTTGGACTGAACGCCTTGCATAGCCATACACAAGCGTTCAAAACCCATACCGGTATCAATTACTTTCGCAGGAAGACCTTCGAGTGAACCATCGGCCTTGCGATTGTATTGCATAAACACGTTGTTCCATATTTCGATAACCTGTGGGTGACTACCATTTACCAAAGTCAAACCATCAATTTTTGCACGGTCTTCGTTGCTACGAATGTCGATATGTATCTCAGAGCAAGGGCCACAAGGTCCTGTATCGCCCATTTCCCAAAAATTATCTTTTTTATTTCCGTTGATAATACGACTAGCAGGTAAAAACTGCTCCCATATAGCTGCCGCTTCATCATCACGTTCCAATCCTTCGGGTGCATATCCTTCGAAAACAGTTACGTACAAACGGTCTTTGTCGAGCTTTAACACTTCAGTTAAATACTCCCACGCCCATTCGATAGCTTCTTTTTTGAAATAATCGCCAAACGACCAGTTTCCTAACATTTCGAACATGGTGTGGTGATAGGTATCGTGTCCAACTTCCTCCAAATCGTTGTGTTTACCACTTACGCGTAAACATTTTTGCGAATCGGCCACACGGGCATATTTAATAGGATCGTTACCTAAAATAATATTTTTAAACTGATTCATTCCCGCATTGGTAAACATCAAAGTAGGATCATCTTTGATAACCATAGGTGCCGACGGAACGATTTTGTGGTCTTTCGATGCGAAAAAATCGAGAAACGATTGACGAATTTCCTGTGAAGTCATTTTATTATAAATTTATATTTTTAGTGCTGCGCACGTTGTTTATTTGGTACTTCGTACGTTGTTTTGGTGCTGCGCACGTGAACGACCAAAGGTCTTAAAAACGGCTAAGCCCTCTTCATCGGCGTAGCCATCATCAACGGTGATGCCCAAAACCCCAAAGGGTTAATAATCTAAAATTTGGACTACAAAAATACATCAAAAATATTACTTTTGCATCAGACGGGATTGCAAAAGTTATTGAATTAACAAGAAAACGCATGCTTTTCAACAACAAATTGTTGTTGTTTGCATAATTATCCCTATTTTTGGATCTTTTCGACACAATAAAACGCAATGGCAAAAAAAATAAAGTTTCACTTCAACCATGAAACATTAAATTACGAACCAATCATACAATCACTTGCTACAAAAGCGAAGCAAGTGACCATACACTTATTTTCAGGAATTTCACTAGGCGCACTATTCTTTTTTGCATTTGTCAGCACCTTCGACTCTCCCGAGGCCAAACAAATGAGCTTGGAACGTAACAGAATGGAAGCTCAATATAAAATCCTACAGCGACAACTTGAAGATGCCCAGGAGGTTATGACCGACCTACAACAGCGCGACGACAATCTGTATCGTGTTATTTTTCAAGCAGAACCGATTCCAATTGAAGTTCGCAAAGCCACAATTGCTAACACCGAATACTACAATCAGTTACTCAAAATGACAAATTCGGAAATTATATCGAACACATCAAAGCGGATGGACGAAATCCGAAAACAAATATACATCCAGTCGCGCTCGTTCGACGAGGTTGTTAAACTAGCCAAAAACAAAGAAGAAATGCTTAAATGCATCCCTGCTATTCAACCCGTGAGCAACAAAGACTTAAAGAAAATGGCCTCGGGATTTGGCTGGCGAATAGATCCCATCTACCGCACCAGACGTTTCCATGCTGGAATGGACTTTGCAGCAGCAACTGGCACAGACATTTACGCCACAGGAAATGGAACAATTATAGCTGCCGGCTGGCAACAAGGTTACGGTAACTGCGTACAAATAAGTCACGGTTTTGGATACCTAACACTTTACGGACACATGCACCGTATTAAAGTACGGAAAGGTCAAAAAGTAACACGAGGCGAAGTGATTGGTGAAGTAGGTAACACTGGGAAATCAACTGGACCACACCTGCATTACGAAGTTCACTTAAGTGGCAAAGTAATGAAC
>JAGNPC010000003.1 GCA_017989795.1 Paludibacter sp.
GCATGCTCAAGGAGTTCTTTAGCCTTAGCTGGTGACGCTTCTACTTCAATTTTCAGTATCAATTGCTTAATATACAGATTCTGAATACGGCTAACGGAAGGATCTACAGGCCCTAACACACGTGAACCAAAAACAGCTTTTAATTTATTGCCCAGTTCATAAGCAGCTTGCTTTACTACATGCACATCTTTGTGTCTAACGCTCACAACTATCAGCCGGTAATAAGGTGGATATTTAAACTGATGTCGCTCAGCATTTTGCGTTGCATACATCGCTGAATAGTTATTTTGCAATACTTGCGCTACAATTTGATGTTGTGGCTGTGTAGTCTGTAGCACCACTAACCCACGCTTATGTTTACGCCCCGCTCGCCCACTAACCTGCGCCATAAGTTGATAAGCACGTTCGTGCGCCCTAAAATCGGGAAAATTGAGCATATTATCAGCATTTAAAATACCTACAATACTCACTCGCTCAAAATCAAGGCCTTTAGTAACCATCTGTGTACCAATAAGTATATCTACTTTATGCTCTTCAAAATCATGAATAAGGGTCTCGTAAGCTTTTTTTGAACGTGTCGTATCTAAATCCATACGACTTACGCGCGCTTCAGGAAAAATTAACCGTATTTCGTCTTCTATCTTTTCAGTTCCAAAACCTTTTGTTCCCAAGCCTGGAGTTTTACAAGCTGGGCATAAGCTCGGAATCGGTTCCGAATAACCACAATAATGACAGGTTAGTGTGTTAAAAACTTTATGAACTGTAAGGCTCACATCACAATTTTTACATTTGGGCACATGCGAACAGTTTTTACACTCAATATAAGGTGCATATCCACGACGATTCTGAAAAAGAATAATCTGCTCCTTATTTTCAAGAGCTTTTTTAATCCTAGTAAGCAATTCTTCTGAAAAATGTCCCGACATCAACTTCTTATGATAAGCCTCCTTCGTGTCAACCACAAGAATTTCTGGCAGCTCCATATCTTGATGACGTACATTGAGCTCCACTAATCCATATTTCCCATTTTGCGTATTGGCATAGCTTTCTATCGATGGCGTAGCTGTTCCCAGCAGTGTTTTAGCTCCATGCATCGAGGCCAGCACCACAGCTGCATTACGGGCGTGGTATCGGGGAGCAGGATCATGTTGCTTGTAGCTTGTTTCGTGCTCCTCGTCAACTATTACAAGTCCGAGCTTACGAAAAGGCAAAAATACAGACGAACGAACACCAATAATTACATCGTAGGATTTATCATTGAGCACATTATTCCAAATCTCAACCCTTTCGGCATCCGAAAATTTTGAGTGATAAACACCTAATTTATTACCAAAAACACGTTTTAAACGCGTAGTTAGTTGCGTAGTAAGTGCAATTTCAGGAACCAGAAAAAGCACTTGCTGACCTTTTTCAATTACCTGCTGAATAAGCTGTATATACAACTCCGTTTTTCCGCTAGATGTTATTCCATGCAAAAGAACCACTTGTTTCTCTAAAAAATGAGCATTAATTTCATTAAAAGCTTGTTGCTGGGCTACACTTAACGGATGTGCTTCATGAGTCGGCAAAGCGTTCTGAGCCAAGCGTGATATTTCCTTTTTATAAAATTCAAATATATTCTTTTCAACCAAAGCAGATAAAACAGAAGCGCTCACAGCACTTTTTGTCAACAAGTCTTTGCGAGCTACTTCTTTCCTATTATGAGGCTGAAGAAACTTTGACAATTCGATATAGCACATCAACACATCGAGCTGCTTTTTTGCACGATTCAACTCGTCGAACAGCTGTTTTAGCTTTTCTTCAGATTCAAACTCAGGACGCAAGCGTACAAACACCTCAGTCTTAACTCTAAACTTATCCGTTAAAGATTCATTTACCTCTATCGCATTTTTATCAAGTAGTATTTTCAGAGTTGGCAATACGCTTGAAATTTCGGTAGCCTTATTTAATGCATCCACCGTAATAGGCTTACCGTCCGATAATGCATCGAGTATACGCTGTTCTTTGTCCGACAAGACAGCATCTGCCTCAAAATCAGGATTAATACACACAAGAGTTTCGCTTTCGAGCTTTAACCCAGCAGGCACAGCAGCCTGATACACATCGCCCATACAGGCCATGTAATACGATGAAATCCATTCCCAAAAGCGTAACTGTGGCTGACGTAAAATAGGCTGAGAGTCGAGTAAGCAAATCACCTCTTTCACTTCATAAGCTAGCTCTGGCTTATGTGTGTGCAGCAACGAAACCACGGCCGTATAAAGTTTCTTTTTTCCAAAAGAAACTACAACACGCATGCCCACACGAACTTGTTCAGCCCATTCAGTCGGCACAGCATAGGTAAAGCTTGCTTTCAAAGGAAGTGGTAATATCACATCAATATATCTCATCGGTATCCAATTTTACAAATACAAAGATACATAATTATAAGCAGATGAGAAGCAAGCAGCAAAAAGCATTTGATTTTGAAAAATTGATTATTTTTTATTACTTTTGCAGCAAAATTGTAAGCAATAACGAAACAAAAAATTCAATAAATAATAAAATAGACCATGTTTAAAACAAATCAGTATTTCGACGGAAAAGTAGTTTCTATCGGATTGGAATCGGCAGAAGGAACAGCAACAGTAGGTGTAATGCAAGCAGGTGAATATGAATTTGGAACCGGATCGATAGAGGTTATGACCGTTATTTCGGGCGAATTAACCATTCAACAACCCAATGAAACAGAATGGAAAACCTACAAAAAATTCGAAAGTTTTGTTGTAGCCAAAGATGTGAAATTCAAAGTAAAATGCACACAAGACACACCGTATCTTTGCCTTTACAAGTAAATATTTAAACGCTTCGCAATAATTCATTGCGAAGCGTTTTTTAATTTATTTAGGTTATCGATAATTATTCCTCTTCTTTTTTAGAAGCTTCATATTCTTTCAATAATTTATCTTGAATATCCATTGGCACAAGTTCATAGCTTGCAAATTTCATGGTAAATGAAGCACGTCCACCTGTCAAAGAGCTAAGCGTGGTGGAATAGCTGCTCAATTCCTTCAAAGGAATTTTTGCCGATAATTTCTCATATCCTTTTTCGCTCTCCATACCCATAATTACAGCCCTACGACCCTGTAAGTCGCTCATCACATCTCCGAGTCTATCTGTAGGCGCTTGCACAACCACATCATAAATTGGCTCAAGCAGCTTAGGTCCTGCTTCTTTGAATGCCTGTGCAAAAGCATTACGCCCTGCTAAGCGGAAAGAAATCTCATTCGAATCAACAGGGTGCATCTTTCCATCGTAAATAATCACCCGCACATCACGTGCATACGAACCCGTAAGAGGCCCTTGTTCCATACGATCCATAATACCCTTCATGATAGCTGGCAAAAACCGCAAATCAATAGAACCACCCACAATACTGTTTATCAATACTAGCTTTCCACCCCAATCCAAATCGATGGTTTGCGTATCACGATTACTGATTTTGTACTCCTGTCCTGAAAACCTGAAAGTTTCAGGAGCTGGCATACCATCATAATAAGGCTCAATAATCATGTGCACCTCGCCAAACTGACCCGAACCACCCGATTGTTTTTTATGGCGATAATCGGCACGTGCATTTTTCGTAATCGTTTCACGATAAGGAATACGCGGTTCTTTAAATTCAATTGCGATTTTATCGTTATGCTCCACACGCCACTTTAATGTACGCAGGTGAAATTCGCCTTGCCCGTATAATATTGTTTGTTTTAGTTCTTTCGACTGCTCAATAATCCAAGTAGGATCTTCCTCGTGCATACGCGTAAGCACTTCACTCAATTTCTCTTCGTCGGCCTCACTTACAGCTCTTATTGCACGTCTATATTTTGGGTCGGGGTATTTAATTTCTTTAAAATCGTAACTGCAACCCTTTGCATTAAGTGTATTACCAGTGCGCGTATCCTTCAATTTAACTGTAGCACCTATATCGCCTGCCACTAATTCCTCTACTTTTGTTCTAATTTGCCCGGCAACCGAAAACAGCTGACTTAAACGCTCTTTCGAACCTCGGTCTTCGTTATGTAAATCGTCGCCCTCTTTCACTTTTCCGCTCATTACTTTAAAGTACGAAACCTCGCCAATATGCGGTTCCACACTTGTTTTAAACACATAGATACTTGCTAAGCCTGTTGGATCAGGCGCCACTTCAATACCGTCACAGGTAACAGGCTTTTTGGTTTTCTCTACACTAGGCGACACATTGCCAACAAACTCCATCAAGCGACGCACACACATATCTTTGCCTGCACTCACACAAAACAACGGAAACATATCGCGATGCAACATCCCCTTTTTGATACCCAAACGCATCTCATCCTCATTTAAGGTGCCTTGGTCAAAAAATTTCTCCATCAACTCCTCATCATGCTCTGCAGCTGCCTCAACCAGCACATTATGAAGCTCTTGCGCCTTTTCAATCTGATCGTTCGGGATTTCAAGCACCTCAGGAACTCCACCATCAGGCTTCCAACGATACAACTTCATCTTCAATACATCCACCACTTCATTAAACCCAACACCTACATTTACAGGATATTGAATTTGCACGACCTTTGACCCGTAATTATCTTTTAACTGCTCTAATGTTTTATCAAAATCAGCCTTATCATGATCCAACTGATTTACCACAAATATCACAGGTTTTTCGAATTTTTCAGTATACCTAAAGTGATTATTTGTTCCTACTTCAACACCATAATGTGCGTTAACTAGAATTAATGCCGTATCGGTCACATTTAACGATGTAACTACACCGCCAATAAAATCATCAGATCCCGGACAATCGATAAAGTTTAGTTTTTTATCCATCCATTCGGTCTGAATAACAGTAGAAAAAACCGAATAGCCATATTCCTTTTCAACAGGAAAATAATCGGACACTGTGTTTTGAGCAGCAACAGTTCCTCTTCGTTTTATTACACCACTCTCGTAAAGCATAGCTTCAACAAGAGTGGTTTTCCCAGCGCCAGAACCCCCCAACAAAGAGATGTTCTTAATTTCATTTGATTGATATACTTTCATACTGTATTAAAATTGAAACGATTAATACTAAGAAATTAATTAATTGTGAATATTCGAAATAATAGCACAATGTATAAATTCTATTTCAAAATAATACTGCCTAAATATATGTTTGATAACTATGTTCTTTGACAGAAAAATTCACAAAAAAAAGAGACTACATTGCTGTAATCTCTTTACTTAGTTGCGGAGGCCCGACTCGAACGAACGACCTTTGGGTTATGAGCCCAACGAGCTACCACTGCTCCACTCCGCGCTATTTTGTAGGTGCAAAAGTAGTGCTTTTTTCCGAATCTGCAAACTATTTTTAAAAATAAATGTAAAAAAGACAAAGTAAAACGCCACAACACCGCACTGAATGCTATATATCAACCACTTACACACAACAAGACAAAACAAAAATAGAAGCAAAGTTAGACAACAACCTAACTTTACTTCTATTTTTGAACCACTTGCAATAAACTAGTAAGCAATAAACAGCAAAAAATCACCAAATACTACGTTTAGGTGGATTGCCATACGACTCAAACATATCACCATTTTCACGTAAAACAGCTGTTAACTCTTCAACTGTAAAATCAAAACCTTCGGAGATAGCAACCTCTACGAATTTTTCTTTGGTCATAATGCTATCATACTTCATTCTGAATTCTTTGTCAGCACCACCTTTGGCAAGTAAATCTTCTACACTTTGTTTTGACATATCAATTTAATTTAATAAATAATTTTATGCAAATATAATCATTATTACACAACAAAACAAATATAATTATCATTTTAATATCAGTTTTATAGCGTGTAATACATTTTGACAGAATAATGATAATTTAAAAAGATATTTGATATTCGCGTAAACAAATAAATACAATAAATGTTTTATAATACAAAAGCAACTAATAACATTTCCATTTCAATAAATGGCATGTATTTTGCAAGAACAAAGTAAATACAGAATTAAAAAAAATCAGAACATCATGAAAAATATAAACAGTTTCGCATACTACCTATACGGCTACACAGCTATGGTTATTGTATATTTAATAATTGGATATCAATACATTAAAAACAAAATAAATTCAGACAATTAGTTTTCTCGTATAAAATAGATTAGGTTTTAGTTTCAATTTCGTTTAGGTTCAATGCAAAAGTGCCACTACTGATTATTCGGTAGTGGCACTTAATTTATTCAAAAGCGAAGGATTATTCAGCGTATTGATCCCAGCTTGTATTTAGCATATTTCCCGATTTCATAAATTCAGTATGCATTTCGAAACATGCATGCAAATTTGTTGGGGTATGACAAGGGCCGGATAATTTTAAATAATCGCGTAAAATTTGTTTGTACGAAGGATCGACGCAATTCTCGATAATCTCTTCTGCACGCTGTATTGGTGATTTTCCGCGTAAATCAGCCACTCCATGTTCCGAAATAATGACATTTACCGAGTGTTCATTTTGATCAACGTGACTAACCATAGGCACGATGGAACTAATTTTACCACCTTTGGCCGTAGATGGAGTTGTAAAAATGGAGATATAAGCACTACGGGTAAAGTCGGCTGATCCTCCAATTCCGTTCATCATTTTTGAGCCCATAACATGCGTACTGTTTACGTTACCAAAAATATCAGCTTCGAGCGCCGTATTAATTGTAATTAAACCTAGACGGCGAGCTAACTCTGGGCTATTGGACATTTCTTGAGGACGAAGCACTAATTTACTACGGAAGAATTCAATATCAGCATAAATCTCTTTCAATATAGGAGTTGTAACCGTAAGCGAACAACCACTAGCAAAACGAATTTTACCACTACGTAACAAAGAAATAACAGAATCTTGAATAACCTCTGTATACATTTCGAAAGATGGAATTTCGTCGTTAGTACCTAATGAAGCCATCACCGCATTGGCAATATTACCCACGCCCGACTGAATAGGAAGGAATTCTTTTGGGATGCGGCCCGTTTTAATTTCTTGCGCAAGGAAGTTAGCTACATTCTGTCCAATTTTATCCGTCACATCGTCGGTTGGCGTAAAACCACCCACTTCATCGTCGCGCCATGTTTCAACAATACCAACAATTTTCTTCGGGTCAACTTTTATGTATGGCACACCCATGCGGTCCGAAGGTGTCATAAGCGTTAACGGCAAACGATATGGAGGATCAAGCGGCTCGAAAATATCATGAAAGCCACGTAATTCTTTTGGGTGATTATGATTAAGCTCGATAATAATTTTGTCGGCCAAATTAGCTACAGTTGGAGAAATACCAACCGCAGAGGTTAAGTATATTTCGCCATAAGGAGTAACATCACAAGCTTCGAGAATGGCTATTGTAGGGCGTGGCATAAAACCGAAACGCAAATGAGGTGCTAACGATGAAAGGTGCATATCAAAATAAGGAGCACGATCGCAGTTGAGTGCCGAGCGCAAATCTTTGTTTGACTGATACGGCGTACGGAAAAGAATAGCCTCAGCACGAGCAAGCGCACCATCCAACGAATCGCCGGTAGAGGCACCCGTATACACCCCAATTTTAAATTCTTTACCTTCAGCATGAAATGCTTCAGCACGTTTAGCAATTGCAGTTGGCACTTCTTTTGGACTGCCAGCAGGCGTAAATCCACTAAACCCCACAATATCGTTGTGGTTTACAATGCTTGCAGCCTCATCGGCAGTCATAAATTTATATTTAGCCATAAAATGAAAAGTTTAACAATACAAAATTAATTGTAAAGTATTGATTTATAATTTTTTAAATTGAATTCAGACAAGAAAAACAACAGACTAAAATTGCTGTATTATTTAGGCACAAAAGTACCAAATAAATTTTAATTGCAGAAATATTTCTCTAATAATTATTCGTTGATATTTGGGGTTGAATTAAAAACAAAAAAAGCAAAGAGCTTCTACCTAAATTAAGTAGAAGCCCTTTGCTTGATGAATTATATTTCGATTAAATCAATTGACAGGCGCTACTAAACGGAAACCAATGTGCAAATCAGATCTTTCAGGATAAAAGAAATCGCGATAGCCACTTCGGCTAATTCGTGCTAAAAAATTCCAACCACCACCTCTAAAAACCTTCATTTTGCCATCGGCAACACCTGTCGGGTTATCTATAATTAAGGTATTGTACTGACCATACCAATCGCTGCACCATTCGTACACATTACCATGCATATCGTACAAACCCCACGGATTAGGTTCGTAACTCCCAACTGGCATCGTTTTTTTAAGATACTTGCCTTTTTCGCCTTTATTATATGGGAAATTACCATTAAAATTCGCCTGTTTTGTGGTAATATTTTCACCCGTATTAAAAGGTGTAGTTGTACCTGCTCTGCAAGCGTACTCCCATTCGGCTTCAGTTGGCAAACGGCATCCCATCCAATCTGCAAAAGCCTTGGCATCAAACCAAGTTACGTTCATTACCGGGCGATTTCCACGCCCCCAGCCCTGATCTTTAGGCACTTTGCGCTTCGTTGCTTTACAAAATGCATCAAATTGCTCAAACGTCACTTCATACTTACTTAGTTTAAAATCGCTTACAGTTACCGTATGCTGTCGTTCATCTCCTCCCCTTTCGGCTTCAGTTACTGGAGTACCCATCATGAAAGTTCCACCTTTTACATCAACCCAATCTATAACAGGTTTCTTTTGGGCAAATAGGGCAACAGCTACAAATACAAAAAAAGCAATTGTCTGAATTCTTCTCATTTCAAATTAAATTATAGTTTTTGTTTTATTAGACTATTTAACAATAGATTATTGATTTTTGTTTATGAAAAACAAAAAATCCTTATAATCATCACAATACAAATTCAATTTCTTTAAAATAATAGCTGGTAATCTCGTTTTTATCCGATTTTAAAATTAGCTGTCCGTCTTGGCAAACATCCTCGATTGAGGCATTAAACTCCATTCCGGCAGGTAGTTTATACCGAAAAACTCCTGTAGATCTATAAAGAAACTTCATATAAGTTTGTTTTAACAACGTTAAATCAGTAACAGGATATATACTTTCAAACTCCTCGCGAAAAGATTTAAGTAACTTCCGCACAGAAATAGTTTTTGACACCAGCATCTTAATTGATATTGGATTAGGTGCATCGCTCACAAATTGTATTTGATTTACATTCAAACCTACTCCTACCACACTCGTATCTATTCTCGCATTGCGCAGTGAATTTTCGATGAGAATACCAGCTATTTTTTTATCACCCACATAAATATCATTCGGCCATTTCACACGCGCATCTACACCAACATGTGCCAAGGCCCGTATCAAACCAACAGAAACAAGCTGCGAGAGCACAAACTGATCCTGGATAAAAATGTGATGTGGACGCAACAACATACTAAAAAGTAAATTTTTGCTTCGCTCCGACTCCCAGCTATTACCCATTTGCCCTTTACCAGCCGTTTGAAAGGCAGTGCGAACAACAAAAAACTCAGGTAGCGCTTCACCCCTCAACATATCTTTAAGCAATGCATTGGTGGAATGCGTAGTCGCAATGTATTTATAATCTTTCAACCTTAGCAACTTTATGAACTTTATAACCTTAAACTTTATGAACCTTATATCTTAAACCCTTACCTGTCCCCCGCCTTTCACAATCCACTTGTACGAGCACAACTCAGCTAAGGCCATTGGTCCACGTGCGTGCAGCTTTTGGGTGCTAATACCAATTTCGGCACCAAGTCCAAACTGAGCTCCATCGGTAAAAGCTGTGGAAACATTGGTATATACACAAGCAGCATCCACCATTTTATCAAAATATGCGATATTTGTATCATTCTCACTTACAATACATTCGCTATGTTTGGAACTGTAAGTTGAAATGTGCTCAACAGCTTCGGCAAGAGATGCGACTGTTTTTACAGACATTTTATAATCCAAAAATTCAGTCCCAAAACTATCGGCTGTAGCCTTTTGAAGCAACTCAGCTGGATACTTGTTTTCTAACACCTTATAAGCTTTTGCATCAGCATAAATCAACACATTTTTCGTTGCTAGTTTTTCGCAAAGCTCAGGTAAATCAGCCAATCGGTTATCATTAACTACCAAACAATCCAATGCATTGCACACACTTACACGACGAGTTTTGGAATTAAAAACGATTTCGGCACCTTTTGATAAATCGCCAAATTCATCAAAGTATGTATGACAAATTCCTGCGCCAGTTTCAATCACAGGTATACGTGAATTATCGCGCACATACTCAATAAGCCCTTTTCCACCTCGTGGAATTATAACATCCACCACACCAACTGCATTCATCAATTCGGCAGCAGCCTCGCGCCCAGCAGCCAACAAGCTAACGGCATTTTTATCTAACCCAAATTTTTCGAGTACCGACTGTATAAGATTTACAATGGCCAAATTGGAGTTGTATGCATCGGTACCTCCTTTAAGCACACAAGCATTACCCGACTTGATGCAAAGTGAAAACACATCGAAACTCACATTTGGACGCGCTTCGTAAATAATACCCACCACACCAAAAGGCACAGCAATACGCGAAATACGCATCCCATTGGGACGTGTGGTCTCGTCAATCAATCGGCCTAGCGGCGAAGGAAGCGAAGCTACATTTCGTATATCGGCTGCAATACCTTCAATGCGCTCTTTTGTGAGCAACAGGCGGTCATACATGGGGTTCGACTTCTCCATTGCTGCCAAATCCTTGGCATTTTCGGCCAAAATTGCTACTGTTTGCGCCACAGCCTCATCGGCCACAGCAAGCAATACTTTATTTATTGTTTCGTCGTTTACCAAATTGAGCGAGCGCGAAGCTGCCACGACGGTCTGTTTCCAGTTGTTATTTTGTGTCATACTATTTCAGTTATGAATTTAGTTCTTTTTTAAGCTCATCAAGCAACTGATTTTCAGTTGGCAAATAGAGCTGATATTAGCTATAAGCATTTTGTATTGCATCCAATTCAATTGCGTCCGCAGTGCGGACGCAATTGGGTAAGTTCGATAAAATTGCCTACATCGCTCTAATTGCCGAAGCGAGAAACCACTCCCATATTCAGGTTCAATCTCCTTTGCCAAATTGCGCAATAGATATTTTCCGTAATCAGCTCGCTCTTTTCCTTGTTGCTCTTCATTGAAAATGCGCTCGCCCATTTTCCAATACATCTCCACACGATAAAACTCCACACTACGAACTGCCTGGAGACGCGATTGTCCAATTATGGTTTTAATATCCTGAACAAAAGAATTGGAGAGAGTTATTATATCGTTTTTCATACCTAAACTTTAAACAAAGATTGTACTATATGAATTTAACAGTCAAATACATGAAAAATAAAGCATTTAAAATCACTCCAAATACGTATAATCGCAATGAATCAGTGGCTTTTGATTTTTTTCGCCTAAAATCTCGCGAGATTTTTCGCTATCGTATTGCGCTTTGCCAATGCCAAGCGAATTTCCAACAGGGTCAATTATTTTTACAATATCGTCCTTTTCAAAATCACCTACTATTTTTACAGCACCAACTGGTAATAAACTCACCGCTTTGTCGCCTGTAAGGGCTTTGGCTGCATTTTCGTTTATATGTATTTCGCCTTTGGCAAAACCCTGGCTGTGTGCAATCCATTTTTTAACGCTCGACACCTCGTCGGTCGACGCCACAAAACGCGTACAAATCACATCCGCTTTTTTATCGAGTAATTTGAGTAAAATATTATCAGCTTTGCCGTTGGCAATAAAAACATCAATACCTTGATCGGCAATTTTGCGGGCAATGGTAGTTTTAGTCCCCATACCGCCTCGTCCAAAAGTAGATTTTGTAGTTTGAATGAAGTCAGAAATATCTTGCCCTTTTTGAATTTCGCGGATAACAATAGATTCCGGATTAGCAGGCGAACCATTGTAAATACCATCAATATTACTCAAAATTATAAGTGCCGACATGTCCATCATCGAAGCTATAAGCCCTGAAAGCTCATCGTTATCAGTAAACATTAATTCTGTTACCGAAACGGTATCATTCTCGTTTACAATAGGTATTACATTATTATCGAGCATCACCCGCATACAGTTTCGTTGATTGAGATAATGGCGCCGACTCCCAAAATTTTCTTTTGTAGTAAGCACCTGCCCAACAGTAATGCCATGGTTGCGAAACAAGTCCCAGTAATGATTAATGAGTTTTGCTTGCCCTACGGCCGAATAAAGCTGACGCTGATCAACCACATCCAACTTTTTATTTAGCCCCAGCATACTTCGCCCCGATGCAACAGCCCCCGAGGAAATCAACACCACCTCAACACCTTTTTTGTGCAAGGCTGCAATTTGATCGACCAAAGCCGACATGCGCGTAATATCAAGTGTCCCGTCAGGACGCGTGAGCACATTACTGCCTATTTTTACAGCAATTTTTTTAAATTTCATTTTTTCGTTTCACGTTGTTTGGCTTCGCCGTTTGTAGCTTCGCGTTAATTGGGCTTCGCCGTTAATTGCTTCGCGTTTTTTTAGAATTGATTTTCAAATTTTCAAATTGGTATATTTTCAAATTGATATTTTACTCATTGTAAACAACATGCATTACAGTAGAGCCTACTGCCTGCAAGGTATTCTTATCAATATTGTCCATTGTATCGTTTATGGTGTGCCAATAATGTCCGAAGCCCGATTGTTGACCTTCGTTTCTATATTGAATAATATCGATACTTGGAATGCCTGCAAGTTTATTCACATAATAATGATCGTCGGTAATTGCACCTACTGGGTCGTTTTTAAAATAATTCCCAAAGCCCAGACCTTGAGCAGCCGACCACACCTTGTTTACAACGTCCGAAGCATATTCCATTGAATACTGTTCTTTGAAAAATGTAGCATTTGGGGCACCCACCATATCGAGCAAAATTCCGTATTTAGCAGTATAATTGGCTACATGCAAATTTTCGCACCAATACTGCGTCCCCAAACACCAGGAATCTTCGGTATTTCCTGTTGCGTTTTGAGGTGCCCCATAATCTTCTGCATCAAAGAAAATAATATCAACACCAACATTTGATTTTTGAAGATTGAGCTGACGTGCAATTTCGAGTAACACCCCTACCCCACTAGCACCATCATTAGCCCCCATTACAGGTGTTTTATGATTTGCAGGATCCGGGTCATTATCAGCCCAAGGACGCGAATCCCAATGCGCAAAAAGCAACACACGCTCGGTGGCCGAAGGATTGAATGAGCCAATTATATTGACAGCATCTAGCTTTGTTCCATCAAAGGCTGTAAGAATTGCTTTTTGAACAACAACAACCGCCCCAAAGCTACGAAGCCTATTGCTTAAATACTCCGCGCACGCTTTATGAGCCGCAGTATTTGGCACACGAGCACCAAAACTAACTTGTTTGGCTACGTAACTATAGGCTGAATCGGCATTAAATGCAGGAACGTTTACTTGTTTTACGTTTTCGGCACGGTTTTTTTTACCCATACCGCAACTAACAAACAACAAAACGCATCCTAAAAAAATGAATATTTTCTTCATATTTAGTTATTTGAACAACAAAGATAGGAATAAATCAGGTGAAAGGAAATGAAAAGCCCCAAAAAAAGTATTCAATACAACAAACTTCATTTTTCAACTACTTTATAGGCTATTCATAAAACGCCTACAAGGTATTGTAAACTTATATGCCCTATATATATCCTATATATACACTTTAATAACCCTTTATATATACTATATTTAATAATATAAAGGATATATAATGGATATATAACGTAGATATAAATAGTATTTAGCTTATCGATATATCATGCAATAGGAAAAGATGGTATAATGAGCTGTATACGAACAAACTTTTTGGGAGTAAAAAAAGCTTTATTAAAAACATTATAACTCAAATACTGTTAGTATCTTAGTATTGAGAAACACAACTAAAAATTTAAAATAAATTATCAACAATGAAACAACTGATTTATACCATTGCCGTATGGTTTGCTTCGATATTTTTAGCATCGGCACAATTTACGCTTCCTGCACTACCGTATAAATACAGTGCACTCGAACCAGCTTTTGACAGTACTACCATGTACATTCACCTGAATAATCATCATGCTGCTTATGTAAACAACTTGAATAAGGCACTTGAGAAATATCCTGATTTGCAGGCTAAGACAATAGAAGAGCTGATTGCAAAAGTAAACAAGTTGCCTGCCGATATTCAAACGGCGGTTCGCAACAATGGAGGTGGACATTATAACCACTCGCTATTCTGGAAAATGCTTGCACCGGTGGGAAGTACCAAAATATCGGATCAGGTAGAAGAAAAATTGGCCAACGCCTTTGGGTCTCTTTCCGATTTTAAAGCTAAGTTTGAGGCTGCCTCGATTAGTAGATTTGGATCAGGCTGGGTGTGGCTTATCAAAAACAAAAAAGGAAATCTTGAAATAGTAAGCACTGCCAATCAGGACAATACACTGATGGATGCAGTAAAAGCAAAAGGTGAGCCAATATTAGCACTTGATGTGTGGGAACATGCCTATTACCTCAAATACCAATCGAAACGCGCAAGCTACGTAAAAGCGTTTTGGAGCGTTGTAAACTGGAACGAGGTGGAGAGGTTGATGAAGAAGTGATTAGTGGTAAGTGATTAGTGGTAAGTGGTAAGTGATTAATTTTGAATACATATCACTTACCACTTATCACTGTTTAATATCCCAACTTTCGACCTTTATCTACTGCAGGTATCCCTTTTACCATCCATTCAGGAGCTGGTTTATTTTTTAAGTAATGGTCAAAAAAGCTCATCATTCGAACAGTTAAATCCATTCGATTGGCCCAGTATTTCTCTTCGAGGTTATGATCCATACCATTGTAGTTAAGCATCCAAACAGGCTTATTTAGTCGGTACAACGCCATAAAAAACTCAATACCCTGGTACCATGGCACGGAACCATCATTATCGTTAGCCATTATCAACAAAGGTGTATTTACTTTAGGAGCCATAAACAAAGGAGAATTTTCAATGAAGTGCATTGGTTTTTCCCACAAGGTACCACCGATGCGGCTCTGCGTTTTTTCGTACTGAAACATACGGCTATTGCCTGTACCCCAACGAATACCACCATAAGCGCTAGTCATATTACTTACAGGAGCTCCTGCCATGGCAGCGGCAAACAAATTGGTTTGAGTTATGAGATAAGCAATTTGATACCCACCCCAACTTTGCCCTTGCAAGGCCATGCGTTTAGCGTCGACACTTTTATTTGTATTTATCAGATGATATACACCGCTAACAATGGCATCGTAAGCACCTTGACCTGGATAACCCGTTTTGTATACAATATCAGGCACGAACACCAAATACTCATTGCTACAATAATGAGGAATACTTATTATGGAGCGACTCGGCGAAGGAATCGCATGACGGTGAATATTTTCCGAATTACGTTCGTAAAAATAAACCATCAGGGGGTACTTGCGTGAAGCATCAAAATTTTCTGGCTTATAAAGCAGACCACTAAGTGTATCGCCCGCAAAAGAGGTCCAACGTACACGCTCCACCGTAAGCCAATTGAAATTTTGCTGCTTAGGGTTGGTAGTCGAAATCACTTTTGAATTCACAAAGCCACCCGTACTTATACTAATCTCGGGATAATCAACCGCAGTCTGTTTTGACCAAATATAAGTATCAGCCATTTGGGCTTTAACTAAGCCCGAAAGCATAAAATCACCCTCGACAAGCATGGTAGGTTGTTTATTTGAATTAACCACCAAACTTGCAATACCCTCGCGCTGAGTCATTACATTAAAAGTAAAAAACAGCATCTCCCCCTTACTTGGCACAAACACCTCATCTGGGTTTGTACGTTGATACCGGAAAGTCATATTTCTAGATCGACCATTTGTTATATTTACAGGAGAATTTTTAGCTTTCAAATCAAGTTTCCAAACATCGAACCTATCATTAACATATACAAACTCATCATTGGCCGACCATCCAGTAATACCATACGGTTTTGCATAGGCTGGCACATCGTTTTGCTCATCTACAAAACTCACGGCCATTCCCTTTGTAAGTTCCAAGGTCTTCATGGTTTTATTATTCAAACACCAATAAGAATTAGACTCACGCTCAAACCACAATGTAAAATTGCCTGAGGGCGACAACCACACCTGATTTTTCGAACTTAACACTTTCTTTCTATCACCCGTTTTCAAATCAATAATATAATGATCGGCAGGCACATCCATATCCCAAACCTCCATCCGTTCGTAGGGTGATTTATCGGCAGCTATTGCTTTTTCACCATTATTTTTATTAATCAATATCACCGTTTTCAATACACTGTCGGCCAACAGAACCAGCTTTTTATCCTCTATACGATAAAGCGCAAGCGAGCTACGGCTTTTTTCGTCGGCAGCCGCTTTTAGCTGTTTCGGTTGCAACACATTATCGGTATGACTCCACACATCAAGACGCGGCTTTTCATCTTCAGGTATCGTATCCTTCGGTTCTGTCACCGGCTTAGGAGCCAATCCAAAAAACAGCTTGCTGCCGTCTTTCGAGAAGAACACTGAGCCATTTTCTGATGGCGTATTCACCACGCCTTTATGTATCAAAATAGTATCAGCAACCAATGTACTCTTACGCATCTTGACATTGAAAAGACTTAAATCATAGACTTTTACTTTGGCAGTATCTCTACTCCATAAATAAGCAAACTGCGTCCCTAACTCATCAACAGTTAACTTTTTAAAGCTAACAGAGTCACGCACAATAGTATCGGCCTTACATGTCTGATTATCAAAACAAACAAGCACATTTACCTTTGTCGTATCATTCATTTTGGATACAAAAGTCAACAAATTACCTTTGGCCGATTGTTGAAACATATCAACCCGTTCGAATTTATATGTTTGCTGCGCAAAAGGTTTAAAAACAATCATATCGAACAATTCACGATCTTTATCTACGCTCGAAACAGGCGCACTACGAACAGCCTTTTTCTTTGTAGTCGAGTCATTTACCGCTGTTGACTTCTCTTTTTTATCTTCCTTTTTCTTATCCAAGAGCATCACCACGCTCGAGGCATTTTCGTCGGGCACAGCAAACGAATGCAGATTAGCATAAACAATTTTTTGCTTCGTAAGCAAATTGAAAATACCTACACTGTCTTTAGGTAAAAGTTCTTTTTTAGTTTTCGCTATTTTATGCTTACGCAAGGAATCGACAGGCACTTTTATACGATACACAACAACATCCATTGATGGCACAAAACGCAGGTCGGCAGCACGCCTTAATGTATCATTCGTATTCGAAGCCACCTGATTCACTACAACTAAGCCATCGCCTTTAAGCGGATTAATTTCATAGGCCACATAACGCCCATCCATCGAAATCTGTCGATTTTCCAGCCTATTCCAAGCTGCAAAATCACTCACATTTATGGCTTTTTTTTGCGCATTTGCCACCAGCACCAAAAACAATAAAATAGGTAAAAAAAACTTTGTCATATCGGTATAATTTTTAACAACAATAACCACCCTTTTGAGCGGACAAATATACTAAAAAAAGCAATTAAAAATTAAATAACGCCCCACTTCACCACCAGAATGATCCACAAAACAAGAAAATTACATTATTTATCAATAAAACAATCATTTATAAAAAAAACTACGGCGCCTAAAATGTTGATAAGATGTTGAAAAGCTGTTGAAAAATACCCAAAACACGCCATAAAAGCTGTTGAAAAGTTTTTTGTGGGGAATTGTGGGGATATAAAAAAAAATTCCTACTTTTACAGTTGAAAAAATAACAACGAAAGAAATGTTGAATTTTATTGGAAAATACGAAGTAAAAGCAGACAGCAAAGGGCGCGTTTTTGTACCCTCGGCTTACCGCAAGCAACTTGCCGACACCGACAAGGAGCACGTGGTACTTCGTCGTGATCCTGAAAATGAATACCTAGTAATTTACCCTGCTGCCGTTTGGAACACAATGGTTCAAAACCTAAAAGCCAATTTGGACGAATGGAACCCCGACGATCAACTACTGCTTATGCAGTTTGTATCGGACGCCGAGTGGCTCGATATCGACTCGCAGGGACGAATATTGCTCTCAAAACGTCATTTACAAAGCATTGCCGCCGACAGCAATGATATGTTATTTGTGGGTTTACTTGATCGGATTGCTGTTTGGAGTAAAAATAAATACGAGCATTCGATGAAAGAGAAATCTGATTTTGCTGAAAGACTGAAAAATAAAATGATAAAAAAATGACAGAGCAAGCTTACCACATACCAGCACTATTAAACGAAACAATTGAAGGACTGGACATTAAGCCCGACGGCATCTATGTTGACGTAACTTTTGGTGGTGGCGGACACTCACGCGAGATACTAAAACACCTTGGCGAGAATGGGCGGCTTCTGGGTTTTGACCAAGACACTGATGCAATCAAGAACAGCATTGACGATAAGCGCTTTACATTTGTAAGAAGTAATTTTAAATACTTAAAGAACTTTTTGCAATACCACAATATCGACAAAGTGGACGGTATACTTGGCGACTTAGGCGTTTCGTCGCACCACTTTGATGAGGCCGATCGAGGATTCTCATTCCGATTTGATGGAGCGCTAGATATGCGCATGAACACGGAATCGAAACTGACAGCTGCAAGCATACTCAACACCTATACGGAAGAGCAATTGGCGGATGTATTTTACTTATACGGCGAACTGCACAACTCTCGAAAAATTGCACGCACCATAGCACAGAGTCGATCAAAAGAACCCATAGAACGCATTTTTCAATTCATCGAGATATTAAAACCTTATTTTGGTCGCGAGAAAGAGAAAAAAGATATGGCCCGCGTTTTTCAGGCTCTACGCATAGAAGTTAACAAAGAGATGGAGGTGCTTGAAGCACTATTAAATCAAAGCCTTGAAGTATTGAAACCTGAAGGTAGAATAGCTATTCTCACTTATCACTCGCTCGAAGATAGATTGGTGAAAAACTTTTTTAAAAGCGGGAATTTTGAAGGAAAACTGGAAAAAGATTTTTATGGCAATGTGATAGCACCTTTAAAACCCGTAAACAACAAGGTGATTATTGCTAGCGATGAGGAGATTAACCGCAACCCAAGAGCGCGCAGTGCAAAGTTGAGAGTAGCGAGGAAATGAGGGATAAGTGATTAGTGATTAGTGATTAGTGATTAGTGATTAGTGATTAAATGTGGATAAGGCCGAAAGGCTGCTGTGTGGGTGAGGGATTGCAGCGGCGTGCCGCCGTATTTCGGCGGTACAAGAGCGGAAAGCCCGACCCGAGGTACGAGGGGCACCCCCAAGATGATGAAAGAATAAAAAAATGTAAGAATGTAATGTTCGTACAAAGAGTAAATGGTAAATAAATAGCAAATAGCAAGGTGAGCTGGTTAAAAAAAATAGCAGATGCAATAAAAGGCAATGAAGATTTCAATGATTTGAAATCGAGTACCTGGCGTGATATTATCAACGGGAATATTCTAACTAAGAAGTTTTTGCAGAAACAGTACCCTTTGTTTATTATGCTTGCGCTTATGGCTTTTTTGTATGTCGACAATCGCTACTACTGCGAGCGACAGTTATCAAACTCGCTGAAACTAAAACGTGAGATACAGGATGTTAAATATGAATCGTTAACCATTTCGGCCGAACTAATGAAAATTAGTCGCCAATCGAATATACGACAAATGATTATTGATAGAGGACTTACGCTTTCGGAACCAAGCACACCACCTGTGGTGCTCGAAACCAATGAGACAGAAGAGGCCGAATAATAAAACGAAATATTTTACTCTTATTTGAAATTTCTAACTTCTAATTTCTAATTTCTAACTTTAAGTAATGGCAGGTAAGCGCGACAGTATAGTATTACGATTTGGGATAGTCTATTTTTTTATAGTGCTATTATTTTCATTTGTACTAGCTCGTATCATTTATCTTCAAACAGTTGAGCGCGATGAATGGCTAACGGTAGCTGCAAAAAGCAAAAAAACAAATATCGTAGTGCAACCTAATCGCGGCAACATTTTTGCAAGTGATGGTCGATTAATGGCAAGTACCATTCCTACGTACTATATATATATGGACACACGCGTACCAGCACTGCGCGAAAAAGAAGGAAAACTTTTTAAGGACAAAGTGGATTCGCTGGCTGGTTGTATGGCACGATTTTTTGGCGACAGAACAGAAAGTGACTACAAGATGTTGCTTAAGCGCGCCTACCGCGAACAAAAAGGCGAACTACAACTTTACCCAAAACGCATCACCTACTCACAATTGAAAGAGCTGCGCAAGATGCCTCTTTTCCGCCTGGGACGCATAAAAAGTGGACTAATAACCAAGGAGATGCTTCGTCGCGAGAAACCATTTGGATCACTCGCATCGCGTACTATTGGCGATATTTATGCTGAAGAATCAAAGGGCGGAAAAAATGGCCTTGAACTCTACTTTAATCGCGAACTTTTAGGCACTCCAGGCGTGGCCATACGTCAGAAAGTTGCCAACCGGTACGAGCAAACCGTACAAGTGGAGCCTATCAACGGTACCGATATCCTATCGACCATTGATATTGACATGCAAGACATTGTAGAAAAAGCACTTACCGACAGCTTACGTTCTTACAACGCTTCGATGGGCTATGCAGTAGTGATGGAAGTAAAAACTGGTGAAGTAAAAGCCATCGTCAACATGTACCAAAATGCCGACGGTTCGTTTACCGAGAATAAAAATGGAGCCGTATCCGATCAAGTAGAACCAGGCTCTACCTTTAAAACCTTTTCGCTCATTGCCCTGCTCGATGAGGACAAAGCTAAAATTACGGATGTGATGCATACTGGGAATGGGGTTCATGATTTTGCGGGTAGCAATATGATTGACCACAACGCAAAAAAAGGTGGCTTTGGCAGCATAACACTTGGCGAAGCCATGCATGGATCTTCAAACGTGGCCATTTCAATGGCGGTTGTTAAAGCTTGGGGCGATAACCCATCAGGCTATGTGGAGAAACTGTACGAAATGGGATTTAATGAAAAATTCGACCTTGAGATACCCGGTAATGCCGGCCCAAAAGTGCGACACCCTAATGACAAAGCAAGCTACTGGTCTAAAACCACACTACCTTGGATGTCAATAGGCTACGAAACACAGATTCCGCCCATCTACACTTTAGCATTTTACAATGCCATTGCCAACAAAGGAAAACTTGTAAAGCCATACTTTGTAAAAGCACTTATGCGCAATGGAGTAGCAATAAAGGAATTTAAACCCGAAGTGGTGCGCGAGGCAATATGTAAACCATCGACTCTGAAGATAGTACACGAAACATTATTGGGCGTACTTGAAGCTCCTTATGGCACTGCCAAAAATGTGCGCTCAAAATTTGTACGCATAGCAGGCAAAACGGGAACAGCTCAAATTTCGAAAGGAGCAGCAGGATACAAAGCCGGCGGTAAAAGTCACCAAGTATCCTTTTGTGGCTATTTCCCTGCCGACGACCCGCTCTACACTTGTATTGTCGTAGTGCGCGAACCAAAAAATGGTTATCCATCGGGAGGTAAAATGGCTGGGTCAATATTTAAAAGTATTGCAGAGGAAGTAATGTCGCTAAAATCGAATCTCACACCCGAAACATTAAAAAACGACACGACGCTTCATTTTGCCTATTATCCTGAAACAAAAAACGGCTATTCAAAAGCATTAAAATCGGTACTAGCAGGCATTAAAATGAATATAAATACAGGCAATGCAAACTGGGTAAAAACAGAAGCCTGCGAAACTAAAATGGAGATTAAACCCATTTCGGTAAACAAACACAGGATTCCCAACCTAGTTGGCATGGGTGCCAAAGATGCCCTGTTTTTACTTGGACAAATGGGATTGCAAGTACAGTTCTCAGGACGTGGTAAAGTAATGCATCAAAACATTGCTGCTGGAACAAAAATTCACAGAGGGCAACAAATAAGAATTCAGTTAGACTAAATAAAACAGAACAAAACACATAAACATCAACGATATGTTGTTAAACAAGATACTTGAAAGCAGCCAACTCATTTCAACAACGGGCAATAGCTCCATTGAAATAAGCAATATACAGTTTGACTCACGCAAGGCTACGGTTGGAACTGTATTTGTAGCAACGCGTGGTTCGGCCAGCGATGGCCACGATTTTATACCAATGGCCATAGCCAATGGCGCCACAGCTATTGTATGCGAACAATTACCTACCGACAGGAATAGTGACATTTGCTATATAGTAGTTAAAAATGCCGCCGCTACGCTTGCCACTATGGCTTCGGCTTGGCACAATTACCCATCAACTAAACTAACACTGGTTGGCGTAACTGGCACCAACGGAAAAACAACTATTGCAACCCTACTTTATAATCTTTTCAGAGAGCTAGGCTACAAAACAGGCTTACTATCAACAGTTTGCAATTACGTAAACAACACCGCCATAGAAGCAACACATACCACACCCGATGCACTTGCACTGAATGAGCTACTTGCAAAAATGGTTGAAGCTGGCTGCACGTATGCTTTTATGGAAGTGAGTTCGCACGCTGTGGATCAACACCGAATTGCAGGGTTAGAGTTCGACGGAGGTATTTTCACCAATATCACCCGCGACCACATCGATTATCATCAAACATTTGAAAATTACTTAAAAGCAAAGAAAAGCTTCTTCGATGAGCTAGCTAGCGATGCTTTTGCGCTCACCAATGCCGATGACAAAAACGGCGGTGTGATGTTACAAAATTCGAAAGCACGCAAATACAATTATTCACTTCGCGGCATGGCCGATTTCAAAACGAAAATACTAGAGCACAGCTTCGAAGGCATGCTACTTGATATGAACGACCGTGAAGTAAACGTATCGTTTATTGGCAAATTTAACGCGAGTAACCTCACGGCCGTATATGGCGCAGCCGTACTTTTAGAACAAGACGAACTGGAGGTATTACGTATTCTGAGCATGCTTAATTCTGTATCGGGTCGATTTGAAACACTGCGCGCACCACAAGGCTACACAGCCATAGTGGATTATGCACACACGCCCGACGCACTAAACAACGTAATCGGCACAATCAACCAAATACTACAAGGTAACGGACGGTTGATAACCGTAGTGGGCTGCGGAGGTAATCGCGACAAAGGAAAACGCCCCATGATGGCGCGCGAAGCTGTGGATGGAAGTTGGAAAACCATTCTAACATCCGACAATCCGCGCAACGAAGAGCCGCAAGATATTTTAAATGACATGCTAGCCGGACTGGACATAACACAGAAAAACAAAAGTTTAACTATAGTTGACCGGCGTGAAGCAATAAAAACTGCATGCGCATTGGCTCAAGCAGGCGACGTAGTGCTTGTGGCAGGCAAAGGGCATGAGGACTATCAAATTATTCAAGGCGTAAAGCACCACTTCGACGACAGAGAAGAAGTAAAGAAATGCTTTTGATTAGTGATTAGTGAAGATGAAGTAAGCGAAATTCTAAATTATAAATGAACAAATTGTAAATAAAAATTATATGTTATACCACTTATTTACTTACTTAGATAAGTACTTTGATATTCCCGGTGCTGGTATGTTTAACTTTATATCCTTCCGAACAGGACTGGCTTTTATCTTGGCATTATTGCTCTCTACTTTATTTGGCCGTAGGATAATAGACTATTTACAAAAAAAACAGATTGGAGAAACCATACGCGACTTAGGCCTCGAAGGCCAAATGAGCAAAAAAGGTACACCTACAATGGGTGGTATCATCATCATTATTGCCATACTGATACCAACCTTATTGTTGGCCGCCCTTAACAATATCTACATCATACTGATGGTTATAACCACCGTATGGTTGGGTCTTATTGGCTTTTTGGACGACTACATAAAAGTATTCCGTAAAAACAAAGAAGGACTAAAAGGTAAATTTAAAATTGTTGGGCAGGTAGGCCTTGGACTTATCGTAGGTCTTATCATGTATTTAAGCCCCGACATAGTAATACGCGAGAACACCGAAATTAAAGGTAAAAATACACGTGTAGAAAATGTAACCTACGCCACACAAGATATTAAATCGACAAACACAACCATACCATTTTTCAAAAACAACAATTTGGATTATGCTGATGCCTTTCAGTGGGCAGGCGACAAAGCACAAGATTATGGGTGGATTCTGTTTATTGTAGTGGTAATATTTATTGTTACCGCCATTTCGAATGGAGCCAACATGACCGATGGGCTCGACGGGCTAGCCACAGGCACCTCTGCTATTATGGGAATCATTCTGGGTATACTTGCCTACGTATCGGGTAATGTAAACTACGCTGGCTACCTCAACATTATGTACTTACCAGGCACTGGTGAACTACTAATATTTGCAGGTGCATTTATTGGTGCTACAATCGGATTCCTTTGGTACAATGCCTTTCCGGCTCAGGTATTTATGGGCGACACAGGCAGTTTAACTATCGGTGGTATTATTGCAGTATTTGCTATCGCTATTCATAAAGAGTTATTAATACCCATACTTTGTGGCGTTTTTATTGTTGAAAATCTTTCGGTAATGCTTCAAGTTGGTTATTTTAAATATACAAAAAAACGCTACGGCACTGGTCGACGTATTTTTAAAATGGCACCTCTACACCACCATTTTCAAAAACCTGGCAATGCAGGCATAGAAGCATACATTCAACGCCCTTTACAAGGTTTACCAGAATCGAAAATCGTGATTCGCTTTTGGATTGTTGGTATAATATTAGCCGCAATCACTATTATAACTTTGAAAATTAGATAAGCCCCCTAAATCCCCCACAAGGGGGACTTTAAGAAAAGAAAGTATGGAAAACAACACAATTGACAACGAGTTAAACTCAAAAAACGTCCCTAATGGGGAAGTTGGTGGAGCCACACGTATAGTAATTTTAGGAGGTGGTGAGAGTGGTGCTGGTGCAGCTATTTTGGCTAAGAAAAAAGGCTTTGATGTTTTTGTTTCTGATTTATCGGAGATAAAACCAAACTACAAAACCCTACTCGACGAACACGGTATAACTTGGGAAGAAAAACAACATACTGAAGAAAAAATATTAAATGCCACGGAAGTGATTAAAAGTCCTGGCATACCCGACAAAGCACCATTGATAAAAAAATTAGTGGCTCAAGGCACACCTATTATATCAGAAATAGAATTTGCAGGCCGTTACACTTCAGCCAAAATGATTTGCATTACTGGCAGCAACGGTAAAACTACCACCACAATGCTCACCTACCACATCCTGAAAAACGCAGGACTAAATGTAGGGCTTGCAGGTAATGTGGGCAACAGCTTGGCTTTACAAGTAGCTACCAAAAGCTTTGATTATTACGTAGTAGAGTTAAGCAGTTTTCAACTCGATGGCATGACAGCATTTAAGGCCGACATAGCAGTACTGCTTAACATAACACCTGATCATTTGGACCGTTACGATTATCAGTTTCAAAATTACGTGGATTCAAAATTCCGAATTACGCAGAATCAAACCAAAGAAGATGCATTTATATTTTGGGAAAACGACCCCGTAATAAAAGCCGAGCTCGCCAAACGAAACATCCAATCAACCATGTATCCGTTTGCCATTGAACGCAACGAAAAAACAAAAGCATTTATCGAAAAAGATGAATTAATAATAAAAACGCTCAAATCATTATTCGCCATGCCACAATCGCAATTAGCTATTCAAGGTCTACACAACACCTACAATTCAATGGCGGCCGGACTAACCGCATCAGTATTGGATGTAAAAAAAGAAAATATCCGCGAATCGCTAAAAGATTTCCAGGGCGTGGAGCACAGACTCGAATATGTAGCTACCGTACGCAACGTGAGATACATCAACGATTCCAAAGCGACCAACGTAAACTCATGCTGGTATGCGCTACAAAGCATAAAAACACCTACCGTACTCATTTTGGGTGGCACCGACAAAGGCAATGACTACAGCGAAATTGAAGCCCTTGTGACAGAAAAAGTTACAGGCTTGATATTTATGGGTACTGACAACGCACCCTTACACCAGTTTTTTGATGGAAAAATTCAAAATATTGTAGATGTAAAATCAATGAACGAAGCCGTGAACGAAGCCTACAAAATGGCAAAAGCAGGCGAAACCGTTTTGCTATCGCCTTGTTGTGCAAGCTTCGACCTTTTTAACAACTACGAAGACCGTGGTCGCCAATTCAAAAACTGCGTACGAAACTTGTAAAACATGGATAGTTTATTAAAAAAATACCTGCGTGGCGATGCTACTCTTTGGATAGCATTTATTATGCTCTGTGTTGTTTCAATTATTGAAATGTACAGCGCATCGAGTACATTGGCCTACAAAGCAGCAAGCCACACCACCCCAGTTTTGCGGCATGTGGGTTTCTTGGCGGGAGGTGCTCTCATTGCCATTCTTGTCCACCTGGTACCCTATCGTTTTATCCGCCTCATGTCGTACTTAGGCTTACTTTTATCCATATTTTTGCTTGTTCTTGTACAATTTAAAGGACAAAGCGAAAACGATGCTACACGCTGGCTCGTTATTGGTGGGGTACAGTTTCAGCCATCCGAATTAGCTAAACTTTCTGTTATTATTGTAGCTGCCGATTTTATATCGCGTATTAAAAACCCAAAAACGGATGAGAGCAAATACTTTATTGGCATCCTGATTATGCTTGGGCTAACCCTACCACTCATACTCATCGAGAATTTCTCTACAGCAGGAATTCTTTTTGGTGTAGTTTATTTAATGATGTTTATTGGAAAGATATCAATGAAGAAACTGGGTATCATTGCAGCCATACTAGCTGGCTCGGCCATTGTGGGCTATGGAGCTATCAAAGCCATTCCACGCGAATCCATGCCCTCCACCTTTAAGCGTGCCTACACGTGGACAAGCCGTATTGACAAGTTTTTTGTATCAGATGAAACAAAAGAAGATAAATATGCTATTACCGACGACAACTTACAGGTGCAACATGGCAAAATAGCCATAGCCCGAGGAGGTTTTTTTGGTGTGATGCCGGGAAATAGTATTGAACGTGATTATTTACCCCAAGCCTATTCCGATTTTATTTACGCCATTATAGTTGAAGAAACAGGTTTAGTAGGTGGCGTTATAGTGATGATGCTCTATTTGATACTGCTTTATCGAGCGGGCCGTATTGCCATGCTAAGTCCCACGGTTTTTCCCGCAATAGTCGTTATAGGGCTATCATTGATGATAGTCATTCAGGCCTTTGTAAACATGGCAGTAGCATCGAGCTTAGGACCAGTTACCGGACAGCCACTTCCTCTTATTAGTCGCGGAGGAACATCAATATTAATTACCTGTATCTATTTTGGTGTAATACTTGGAGTTACTCGTCAAATAAAAGAAGAGCATAACCCAGACGACACCGAAATGGCAGAAACAGAAAAAGTGGAAATACCAACCGTAAGTTTAGATGAGATATAACCCCCAAGCCCTAAAGGGAAGTGAATTACGAATGATTTTTACGAAATAGACGATATAAAAATGGATACTCAAAGATTTATTGTAAGCGGTGGAGGCACTGGCGGTCATATTTTTCCAGCCATAAGCATTGCCAACGAGCTTAAAAAACGCTACCCGCAATCGGAAATACTATTTGTAGGTGCACTTGGCCGCATGGAAATGGAGCGAGTACCAGCAGCTGGTTACAAAATAGTAGGCTTGCCCGTGAGTGGCTTTGATCGCAAAAACATGTTGCGTAATATCAAAGTAGTGTTAAACTTGATGACAAGTATTTGGAAGGCACGAAAAATAATTCGTAACTTTAAACCCGATATCGCCATAGGTGTTGGTGGATATGCCAGTGGCCCGCTATTAAAAGCTGCAAATGGCTACGGAGTGCCCACTTTATTGCAAGAACAAAATTCGTATGCAGGTGTAACCAACAAACTACTTGCCCAAAAGGCAGCAAGAATTTGTGTAGCCTACGATAATATGGATAAATTTTTTCCGGCTGATAAGATAATTAAAACAGGGAATCCCGTTCGTCAGGATTTATTTAATGTGGCAGCCAAAGCAACTGAGGCATATAACTTTTTTAATTTAAAAGCTACAAAAAAAACAATATTAATAGTAGGTGGAAGTTTGGGTGCTCGCACTATTAACCAAAGCATTATTGGAGGTTTAGAAGCGTTGAGCCAAGCAGGTATACAGGTAATTTGGCAAACAGGTAAGTTTTACATTGACGACGCCCGAAAAGCAGCCGAAAACTATATATCCGAATCATTTATTGTCACCGATTTTGTATCACGCATGGATTATGCGTACGCCATTGCCGATTTGGTGATTTCACGCGCAGGGGCAAGTTCCATTTCAGAGCTTTGCTTACTCGCCAAGCCAGCCATTTTGGTACCATCGCCTAATGTAGCAGAGGATCATCAAACACAAAATGCGCTAGCGCTTGTACGCCATCAGGCAGCGGTAATGGTAAAAGATATTGATGCGAAAGGAGATCTAGTTCAATGCGCACTTGAGCTCATTGACAACCAAGAGAAGCTCACTGCATTAAGCAACAACATAGTAACATTGGCCGAAAAAAACTCAGCTGAACGCATTGTAGATGAAGTAGCCAACATTATTCGCAAGAAAAAATAAGGCTTAAGAAAAACGAACATGAACAAGTACAACAGATATTATTTTATTGGAATAGGTGGAATTGGCATGAGTGCCCTAGCGCGTTACTTTAAAACCAAAGGTTTTGAAGTTGCTGGCTACGACCGTACCGAAACAAAACTTACCCAGGATCTAACTGCCGAAGGCATAGAAATTACGTACAACGAAGAAGTGAATTTCATACCAACCAGTTTTTTATCGGCCAAAAACACACTAATAATAGTGACGCCTGCCGTACCAACCACACATCCCCAACTGGTCTATTTTAGAGAAAACAACTATACTTTACAAAAAAGAGCGGAGGTTTTGGGCAATATCACCCGTCAGAGCAAAGGTATTTGCGTAGCAGGCACACATGGCAAAACTACCACTTCAACCATCACAGCACACTTACTTTATCAGTCGCACGTAAGTTGCAGTGCCTTCATGGGGGGTATATCAAGCAATTACAACACCAACTTACTACTCTCAAAAGACAGCAACTATGTGGTTATCGAAGCCGATGAATTTGACCGTTCTTTCCATCAGCTCAACCCCTACATGGCAGTTATTACCTCGGCCGATGCAGACCATTTAGATATTTACGAAACGCCCGAAGCATTTGGCGAAAGTTTTAATCATTTCACCTCACTCATCACTCCTGGTGGTGCACTCATAATGCGTAAAGGCATAGCTGTAACACCACGCCTTCAAAAAGGTGTTAAGTTATTTACCTATTCAATGGACGAAGGCGGCGATTTTCATGCCGAAAACATTAAAATAGCAAACGGCGAAATACGCTTTGACTTTGTAACCCCCACCGACAGAATTGCCGATGTACGTTTAAAAGTACCCGTAATGATAAATGTGGAAAACAGCGTGGCAGCAATGGCACTAGCCTGGCTTAATGGCGTTACTGCCGACGAGATACGCGTAGGTATTTCATCCTTTTCGGGTATAGCCAGGCGCTTCAACACCGTTTACAAATCCGACAAACTGGTATTTATGGACGACTACGCACACCACCCAAGCGAGTTAAAAGCTAGCATATCGTCTATCAAAGCACTGTACCCCAACCGCAAAATAACTGGGGTATTTCAACCACATTTATATACACGCACACGCGATTTTGCAAGCGATTTTGCTAATGCACTATCTATGCTCGATGAGTTAATACTTTTAGATATTTATCCCGCTCGCGAACTACCAATTGAGGGTATTACATCAGATATAATACTACACGATGTTAAACTCGAAAACAAAACTTTGTGTAGCAAAGAAAATCTCTTATCTTTGCTGAAAGATAAGGATTTGGAGGTCCTTGTAACTTTCGGAGCCGGCGATATTGACAAAATGGTTCCATTAATTAAAAAACAATTAAAGGAAAGTATTCTTTAAAATGAGAAGATCTGTTATCAGCAAAATACTACTTACACTGTGTGTCGCTCTAATTTTAGCATACACAGGCTTTGTGATATGGGAATTCTCGTACGCCGACAGCAAACAAATTTGCACCGAAATGGATGTAAATTTGAATGACAAAACTGGCATACGACTGATATCGGAATACGAAATTGCAAAAATTATTGATGCAAGTGGCTTAAACCCTATAGGGAGCAAATATCAAAACATATCAACTGATGCCATCGAAAAAGAATTGCTTCGGAATGATATGATTAGATATGCCGAATGTTATAAGCTTACAACGGGCAAAGTAGTAATTGATGTTGTACAACGCACACCAAAATACTTAATCGCTGGCAATCAAAGCTATTACGTAGATTCAGAACGAAAAATAATGCCCATATCACTCAACTATGCCGTGTATGTACCCGTAGTAAGCGGAAGAGTGTTACGCAATATGGCTTCGAATGAGATATTCGACTTTGTAAGTTACATTGAAAAAGACACTTTTTGGAATGCTCAGATAGAGCAAATTTTCATTCGTGATGATTTAAAAGTGGAACTCATACCGCGTGTAGGCAACGCCGTAATTATGCTTGGGAAATTTGATAATTTTGAAAAAAAACTAACAAACCTACAAGCACTTTACCAAAAAGGTTTAAACGTTGTGGGTTGGACACGATATAACAAAATAGATTTACAATATCACGGACAAATAGTATGTACAAAAACAGGTTCAAAACCAATAATTGTACATAAACCAGACACAGCAGTAATTAAGGATAGTATAGCGCTAAAAAAAATATGATTCAGAACAAATTTGTAGCAATAGATTTAGGCAGCACACATATTTCTGTTATGGCGGGCGAAGTTCTGGAGAACGGATTCCTTCGAATCCTAGGGCTCGAGTCAAAACCTGCCGATGATATCAAATATGGGATTGTAGAACAAAGTTCAGGAGCAGCATTCAAACTAAATGAACTGATTCGAATGCTCGAAAACAGCGCACGCTTAAAAGATATTGACTATATATCGGTAAGCGTGGGTGCCAAAAGCATGAAAAACATTCAGGTATCTGTAAGTCATTTTATTGGAGCATCCAAAATTGTATCCGAAAAACTCATTAACGATATGAACGAGGAAGCCGAAAACAAAATAAAAGGCGAAAATGTGGCCATTTATGATGTTTTTCCGCTTTGGTACGACATTGATGGCCAAAAATTTGACGATCCCGTAGGCAAACAAGGTACTCAGATTATTGGCAAATATAATATTGTATACGGAAACAAACTAATAGCCGAAAAACTCGAAGGATGCCTTGAGCGCACCGGCAAAATCATTGAACATCGCTGCTTAGCTGTAGAGGCTTTGGCAACAGCTGTACTCGACAATCACGAAAAAGAGGAAGGCTGTATACTGATAAATTTGGGAGGACTTACCTCTACCCTATCCATTTTTGAACAAGGCACACTCCAACAAATGGTTGTAATACCATTAGGAAGTCAAACCATTACAAAGGACATTCAAGAATTTGGAATATCCGAAAAGAATGCTGAAAGATTAAAATGCGCTGTCGGAAAAGCACTCGAAACGCAAATTACCGACGAAATTATGATAGCAGTTCCTTCTATCGACCCCGATGAACCACAGATTAAAGTCTCATCCAAGATTTTAGCAATGGCCATCGAAGCTAGGCTCGACGAGATATTAAACCCAATATTTGATGCCATCGAAGCATACACAGGAAACTTATCGCACGGAATTGTATTAACAGGTGGTGGCTCACAATTAAATGGTATAAACGAATATATTACCGAGCGAACAGGCTTCAAAGTGCGCTACGGCACTTATACCGATTGGCTTGCCGAAAAAACAGACCCAAAATACGATCAGCCAATCTTTGCTCAGTTAGTAGGCACAATACTACTCAACCAAGAGTACAGGCAACATCACCCTCTTATTGACACCGAAAAAATAAAACAAAAAAAGAAATCAGTTAAACTGCCCGGGTCTGGATTAAAAACAAAAACCACCGAGTTGTTTAAAAACTTTTTCGAAGACGACAATAAATTGCAATAGCATTTTCAATAATAAATTTGAATTAATTTACAAATAAAAAAAAATTAACCAATGTTGGTTTTAAATAAACCGACAATAAAATAAATAATATGGGATATTTAGATGATGGTCTACCGTTAGACTTGCCAGTAATTGACTCCTCAATTATTAAAGTAATAGGCGTTGGAGGTGGTGGTGGAAACGCTGTAAACCACATGTATCGTCAGGGCATTACTGATGTTTCATTTGTCGTATGCAACACCGACAATCAGGCGCTTATAAAATCGCCAGTGCCCCACAAAATTCAACTTGGCCTTGACACTACAGCAGGCCTCGGAGCAGGTGGCGACCCCAAAGTAGCCAAGCGTGCAGCCGAAGAATCAATAGAAAAAATTCAAGGCCTTTTAAAAGATAATACAAAAATGGTTTTCATCACTGCTGGTATGGGTGGTGGTACTGGCACTGGCGCTTCGCCCGTAGTGGCCAAAGCCGCACACGACCTACAAATTTTAACCGTAGGTATTGTCACTATCCCTTTTGCTTTTGAAGGAAAACAAAAAAAAATACAAGCCCTCGAAGGGGTTGCCGAACTTAGTCAACACGTAGATGCCATTCTGGTTATTAACAACGAAAAGTTAAAAGAGATTTATCCCGACCTCGAACTTTCAAATGCATTTGCCAAAGCCGATGATGTACTTACAAACGCAGCGCGCGGCATAGCCGAAATTATTACCGTACCTGGCTATATCAATACCGACTTTGCCGATGTATACAGCATTATGAAGGATGGCAAAGTAGCCATTATGAATACTGGCTATGCCTCAGGCGACGACCGCATAACAAAAGCCATTAAAGATGCACTTAACTCACCACTTCTAAATACAAACGATGTAAGTGGAGCCAGCAAAGTTCTTTTAAGCCTATATTGTTCTACTACCAACCAAATAAAAATGGAAGAAGTACAACAAATTCACGACTTCATGAACAAAGTAGGCGAAAACGTACAAGTTATATGGGGTGCAACCTTCGACGACTCGCTTGGCGACAATGTAAAAATAACCATCATTGCTACCGGATATGGCGTTAGTGATATACCTGGAATGCCTGCATCGGCTATCAAAACTCTTCAAAAAAACGAACAACAAAGCGAACTAAATGCACTTCAAAATGTAGTAAACGCATTTCAAAGCTTCAAGGCCGAAAAAGAAGAACCAATTGATCCAATGGAAAAAGCCATTGAAGAATACTACGGCGAATCAAAAAAATCGACACCAAAAACAGAAATTCAATTTGACGAAGACAATATTGAAGTAGAAGTGGATCTTGATGAACCAACAAAAAATGAAGATGATGAAATGTCAGTTTTCACCCTCGATGACCTTGAAAACGACAACAAACTGAAAAAAGTAGAAAACATTCCAGCTTGGAAACGTAAATTCATGAAAAGTAAATAAACAATGAACGAATTATTTGACAGAATAAGTGCAGACATCAAAACAGCCATGCTTGCACGCGACAAAGTAGCCCTAGAAACACTCAGAGGCATAAAAAAAGAATTTATCGAAGCCAAAACGGCCAAAGGAGGCGACGGTAACTTGCCCGACGATCAAGCAATGAAAATACTCCAGAAGTTACAAAAACAACGCAAAGAGTCCGCACAAATATTTGCGGAACAAAGCAGACCCGAACTCGCCGAAAACGAATTGGCCGAAGCTGCTGTAATTGAAAAATACCTACCAACTCAAATGACCGACCAAGAGTTAAGCTCAGCAGTTAGTGCTATTATCACTCAAGTTGGGGCCACAGGGCCACAGGACATGGGAAAAGTGATGGGTATAGCATCAAAACAATTAGCCGGCAAAACAGAGGGACGTCTTATTTCTGAAAAAGTAAAAACACTGCTAGCGGCCATTTAAAAAGAGCTTGATTATCAGAATAAAAAAAAGACTGCAATATTTTACAATAAAGCTTTGTCATTTAAAAATGAATGTATATCTTTGCAGTCCAAAATTGAATAGTAAAAATAAACATATTAATTAATTCATTATTATGATCGTAGTACCAGTAAAAGAAGGCGAAAACATTGAGAGAACATTAAAAAAATTCTAACGCAAATTTTAAAAAACAGACGTAGAAAAAA